>NZ_DFRO01000038.1:72258-81785 GCF_002381195.1 Acinetobacter sp. UBA3461
AGTACTTCATCACGATTTTCTGCATATAAACACAGTTTCTCGATCAGTTCCGCTTTGGCATATTCCTTACGGGTCAGTACTGCAAAGGCGTAGGAGCGCAAACGGGAGCCGGTTAAGCCCGGTTTCGTTTTATCTTCCTGCTTGTTATCAAATAAGCATTCTTCAGGATCAAACTCGGGCAGGGCATCAGCTTGGGATGGAGTTGCTGGCTTGGACGAATCATGAGCATCGCCAAACTGTTGCTTGATGGTTTCATAATCCAGGAGCTTAGTGAACTTTGCATCAGACATAGTGAATCCAATTCATTATATTACCTGTCCATAATAACAAAAACGCCCCGTAGGGCGCTCTGTAAGACGTTTAAGGATTATGCATCCAGAAAGTCTGCTGGTTCTTCTTCGTCTTTATCTTCAACCACATTGCCTGTCGTCAAAAGCTGCTCACGAATCAGTTTTTCAATGGTATCTGCAAGTGCTTTGTTCTCTTCCAGATAACGAATAGTGTTGTTCTTGCCTTGGCCAATCTTGTCACCTTGATAAGAGTACCAGGCACCGGCTTTCTGTACGATTTCCTGCTGTACTGCAAGGTCAATCAATTCACCGAGATGGTTTACACCTTTACCATACAGAATTTGGAATAGAGCTTCCTTAAATGGAGGCGCCATTTTGTTCTTCACAACTTTAACTTTAGTTTCAGAACCAACGATTTCGTCGCCTTCTTTTACCTGACCAATACGTCGGATATCCAGACGTACAGAAGCATAGAATTTCAGTGCATTACCACCAGTAGTAGTTTCCGGACTACCAAACATCACACCAATTTTCATACGGATCTGGTTAATGAAGATCACCATACAGTTTGAACGCTTGGCATTACCAGTGATTTTACGCAGTGCCTGGCTCATCAAACGTGCTTGCAGACCCATGTGTGAGTCACCCATTTCGCCTTCAATTTCAGCACGAGGGGTCAGGGCAGCTACAGAGTCGACAACGATCAGGTCAATCGCGCCTGAACGTACCAGCATGTCGGCAATTTCAAGTGCCTGTTCGCCATGGTCGGGTTGAGATACCAGCAGGTTGTCGATATCTACACCCAATTTACGTGCATATTGAGGATCAAGCGCATGTTCAGCATCGATGAATGCACAAGTACCACCAGCTTTTTGACATTCTGCAATCGCTTGTAATGTCATGGTGGTTTTACCTGAAGATTCAGGACCATAGATCTCGACAATACGGCCTTTTGGTAAACCGCCAATACCGAGCGCGATATCAAGCGTTAAAGAACCTGTAGATACAGCTTCAACTGCTTGAACGGTATTGTCACCAAGACGCATTACTGTGTTTTTGCCAAACTGTTTTTCAATCTGGCTTAAGGCAGCATTCAGCGCCTTGTTTTTATTCTCATCCATCTTACAACCTCAATACGATGTCACTAAATTAGTACTCAAGTGGATGTCTTAAATTAGAGCTTTGTTCCACAGGTATAATAGTGACAGAAAGTTCCCTGATATTCTATAAAATTCAGCGCATGTACGACATACGCTGACGCTTGAATTTAATCATCATTATATGACCAATGCTGGTCAAATAGCTGACTATTTTCGTCTCTAAATTTGCTGATGTCACGGCGATCTTTTTTACTTGGTCGGTGATCCGGACGAGCAAGATTATGCAACTTTCTTTGTGATGCAATCAATTCCCGTCGGGCAATACTGACTTCAGTTTCTTCATAAAGTGTTTGCGCAACTGGAGCAGGGCCACGGACATCAGATAGTTCTTTGACAACAACAGTTTTCTTGTCAATGCCTTGTTGGACCGTGATTTCCATGCCGATCCGGACTTCACGGGAGACTTTGACACGTTCGCCGTCAATATGCACCTTGCCGCCTTCAATGGCATTCTTGGCAATGGAGCGCGTTTTGAAAAAACGTGCCGCCCACAGCCATTTATCTATACGCATGCCTACCGCATCTTCGGGTAAAGACGATTTACGCATATTGCTTGTTAACCTCAGCCTGATTTAAATATGTGATTAAATCTGTTAATTGGTGCAGCATCGGGTAATTGCAAGTCTCGCGAGAAACTTTGCTGGAGGAGGGCTGTTTAATACTGAACAGATTCTGAATGCCATAGGCTTTGGCACCATTCAATACTTTTTCCGTATCATCAATAAAATAGACTTGTTCAGGATCAAAAGGATGCAGGGCGTTTAGACCTTGCCAGAATTCAACAAACTCCTTGGCATGCCCGATGGTTTCAGAGCTGACAATCACGTCAAAATAATCTTTGAGTTGCAGATGTTCCAATTTGAAGCTGAGTCCGGCACAGTCGGCATTGGTGGCCAGCCAGATCGGGTAGCCATTTGCCTTTAGATAATCCAGTAACTCCAGTGCCTGTGGTCTTAATGCGACTTTGGATTTATGCTCGATTTGCATCGCCAGAACATCCACTTCGACTTTAGCTGTCCAGAAGCGCGATGAGTACCAGTTTAGGGTATGATTATGTTCTTGATAGAATGCATAAAGCGTTGTTCGACTTTGCTCCAGGCTGCAATGGTGCGTTTCAGCATAGCGGACAGGAAGCAGGTCATTCCAGATGAAATCGTCATAGGCAAGATCAAGTAGGGTCCCGTCCATATCAAAAATAATGGGCGGTTTTTCTGAGCAATTCGGCATATAAGGTTTTCTATGTTTAAAGCAACAACAGCACCACAAGATCCGATGATTTTGCAGTTTGTGCCCATTTTGACACAGGCTTGTGAAATTTTGCGAGAAGAATATCAGCAATATTGTTCCGGTGCTGCTTTTGACATTGAAAGGAAAAAGGATGATTCGCCTGTGACGCAAGCCGATTACCGCGTCAATACTTTTCTGACTCAGGTCCTCGCTGAAATTTCTGATTTACCGTTACTTTCTGAAGAAGGTAAACAGGAGGACCGTCAGGCATGGTCTGCATTCTGGCTGCTCGATCCTCTGGATGGCACCAAGGAATTTCTGCATCAACGACCCGAATTCACTATTAATCTGAGCCTGGTCAAAGACAATCTGACGACTTTTGCCATTCTTGCAATTCCGGCACAACAGCTTATCTATTTCTGTCCAGAACAAGGTATGCCGCTAAAATATGACATTCAGCAAGATTGCTGGCATGAATATTTTCCAGCATCTCAACAAGACACGGTGCATATTGGTCTAAGTCAAAGTAGCCAAAAAAAGCCTAAATATGCGGCTTATCTGGAAAGTCTGGCTAAATTTACTGAGTTTGAGGAGTTTAAAGCTGGCAGTGCTTATAAATTTTGCATGATTCTGGAAGATCAGGTGGATATTTATCCGCGCTTTCATCCGACCTGTGAATGGGATACCAGTGCCGGGCAATGTCTGCTGGAACGTATTGGCGGCGGTTTGGTAGATTTTAAGGGACGGCCATTTAGTTATAACCAGCGCGAGACCTTATTAAATGGTGGTTTTATTGCCTATAAGACCAAAGAGATGAAGATATTGGCCTTTAAGGCACTGGCTGATATGCAAGGCAGTGATTGAGCTGTGTAACGTTCATGTTATAGTGAAGATGATTCCGTTGATAGACCAGTTGGCAAGATTGTGGCATTAAAACTGCTTCCACCGAGTATGCTCAGCGCAATAGATTTATTGCCTGATACGAAGACACCTGTGACTCTGTTTACGCGTCATTCCTTGCGTGAAGAAGTTGCCGGTCAGGGCCTGGCAGGCTATGACTTGCAATTAACATCACAGGGGCGTGATCTGGCGCAGGAGTGGGGGGCTTATCTGGTCAATCAAACTGATCGTCATATTCAGCATTGTATCTCTAGTCCTATTCAGCGTTGTGTCGATACTGCCGCCCTTATGATTGAGGGTGCAGATGCAACCAATAAGGCATCGCATACCCATAACATTGAAATTATCGAACAAGGCTTACTGGTCGAACCTGGCAGTTTTGTACTGGATATTCAGAAGGCAGGGCCATATTTTAAGAAACAGGGTGCATTAGGTTTTATTAATAGCTTTGTGAATAACGCCTTGCCGGGTATGAAACATCCGATTCATGGTGTGGTCGATGTACTGGAGTTAATCTATAACACGCATCCAAAAACGCCGTATGGACTCAGTCTGGCAGTAAGTCATGACACGATTCTGGCAGCCATGATTGCAGTCATGTCAGGTCATCAGGAAGTTAGCCGGGAAGACTGGCCAAAAATGATGGAAGGTTTGTTTGTCTGGTTCGAAGGTGATGTGTTTGAGGAGTCTAAACTGAAATGGATCTGGCGCGGTAAGGTGTATGAACTGGATATTTCCCAGTTTCAGAATGCGGAATTACACACCAGGAAATAACTTAAAAGCTCAATCATGAGGGTTGAGCTTTTTACATTTGTCTTATGAAAGTGAAATAGAATAATCATCAAAAATCACTATGCTGATATCTAAGCAGATATTCAAGTATGGGAAAAACAATGAAAACCATCACAATTTTAAGTTTGGTTATTATAGTGGGTCTAACCGCCTGTCAGAAACGTGATACGGATTCGCCAGAGCAGGACAAGACCACAACGCCACATTCTATGGATAAGGATCAATAATTCAAATATTAAACTGGCTGATATTTCCGTTCTTATTTTTATCAATCCTATTTTGGGCAGGAAATAGGATTCTATAATTTTTAAAGAATATTTTAAAAATATTGGGAAATAAGGAAGAAGAATTGAGTGGAAATAATCTTGTAAAGTTTATTTATTAAAAAATGATCTTTTTATTGAATAGATCATTTTGTTGATTTACTAAATTTTGGGCACAAAAAAAGCCCTAAAAGGGCTTTTTTCATTTGCGATTAGTTAGAAGCTAATGCTTTAACTTGCGCGTTCAAACGGCTCTTATGACGAGCTGCTTTGTTTTTATGGATGATACCTTTGTCAGCCATACGGTCGATTACTGGAACAGCTTTTTTGTAAGCTTCAGTAGCAACAGCATAGTCGCCAGCAGCAATAGCAGCTACTGTACGTTTAAGATAGGTACGAACCATAGAACGCAAGCTTGCGTTGTGTTTGCGTGCTTTAACGTTTTGACGAGCACGTTTTTTAGCTTGAGCAGAGTTTGCCACTCGTGCACTCCTTGAAATAGATTGGTCTGGGCGGGCTGAAACTCAACTGAAAACCAACATCAGAAGAACTATCACCAGCCCGTAAACAAGTGCCATATTTTGAGGAAACTGAGGGCTTAAGTCAAGTCTTGACATGCTTTGACAACATTTTAGTTGCAGAAAAATTCTAAAGAAAACGTTAGATTAGTATTCAGGCAGGGAGATCGTACAAAAAATGACTAAAACCATAACATATCCAATCATCATTGGTGCCACAGGTCTTGTGGGTAAGAGCTTGGTACAACAGCTGGTTAATGAGCCGAGCTGCAAGCATATCAGTGTCGTGGTACGCAAGCACCAGCCAGAGTTTGAGCAATGGCCCAAAGTCAAACAACTGGTCTTTGAGGATTTTCTGATGTTGAATGATCAGGATGTCAGCGGACATACCCATGCTTTCAGTTGTCTGGGTACAACCTTAAAGCAGGCAGGTTCCAAAGATGCTTTTTATAATGTGGACTATACCATCAATGCCCATTTTGCCGAGCTGGTCCAACAGACGGATGCGCATTATCTGCTGATTAGTGCCATGGGGGCGAATGCTGAATCCTGGTTTTTCTATAATCGGGTCAAAGGCGAACTGGAAGATTATATCCAGACCTTAACGCTGGAACGAATCAGTCTGATCCGGCCATCTTTATTAATGGGTGAACGTGGTCATCAACGTTTACTGGAAGATGCTGCACAGAAACTCTATGGCAAGTTTTCGCATTTGGTACCGGATTCTTTTAAATACAAGCCAGTGACAGCCGAGCAGGTGGCTCATACTATGGTATATGCAGCCCTGAATCAGACTGTGAAATTTGAAATTTATGATAATTTAGCCATACAAAAAATGAAATGAGGGTAAAAATCGTGTCCAGCGTACCATTTGTAACTTGTGACCTGCTTGATGATAATCCGGATAAAGACCTGCAGGTAGTCACCCCATGCCTAGATGGCAAATTCTTTAGAAGCTATGGTGCACGTAAAAGCTTTGGTGGCCAGATTGTCACAGTAAAGTGCTTTGAAGATAATTCTCGTGTCAAAGAATTACTAGCAACCGATGGTGCAGGCAAAGTCTTGGTCGTGGATGGTGGTGCTTCGATGCGCTGTGCACTGATGGGTGACCTGATTGCTGAATCAGCAGTAAAGAATCACTGGAATGGTGTAATTATCTATGGTTGTGTACGTGATGTGGATGCGATTGCCGAACTGGATCTTGGTGTGCATGCCTTAGCTTCGATTCCTCAAAAGAGCAATCGCAAAGGTATTGGTGAAGTCGATGTTCCACTGTACTTTGGCGGCGTGACTTTTCAATCAGGTGAATACGTTTATGCGGACAATAACGGGATCGTGCTGTCTAAAGAAAAACTGGTGGACTAATCCTGTTTATTGAAAACATACAAAAATCAGCTATACCGTGAAAGTCAGTCAGTTTAGATTGCTGCTTTCACGGCTTTAAAACAATAAAGAGGACAGACGATATGTTAGGCCATCAGATTAAAGTAGCACAGGCATTGGCATCCGCATTTCTGGAAGGTGGACGAGGAGTTTCCGGAACGCCATTTCCAAACCAGCCTGAAAAACCCTTAAAGCTTTATGAGTACGAAGGCTCGCCATTCTGTCGCCGTGTCCGTGAAGTGATGACTTTACTCAACCTTGATTATGAAGTGTATCCATGCCCACGAGGCGGTAAACGCTTCCGTCCTGAAGTAAAACAGCAGGGAGGCAAACTCCAGTTCCCATTTTTAGTAGATGAAAATACGGGAGATAAACTTTACGAATCTCAGGATATCATTCATCACCTGTTTAAGCATTATGGCAAAACTGGTAAGACTCCGGCGAAATATTCAAATTATCCAAAGGTGCCGGTGGCTGCAATTGCCGGTACGATGGTCAACGGTTTACGCGGTGGTATGGCAAAACCATTAAAGAAAAATAAACCTGCACCTGAACAGCTTCTGGAGCTGTGGGGGTTTGAAGCCAGCCCGTATACCCGTATAGTCCGTGGTGTATTGTCTGAGCTGGAAATTCCTTATATCTACCACAATGTGGCGAAAGAACGCTGGCAAGATTATGGCCCAGCCAAGCTACGCTTAAAGCCAGGAAAATACGAGCCCTTGCCAGGCGGTAAACGCGAACAGCTGTTCACCATGATGGGGAACAATATCCAGGTGCCTTATCTGGTCGATCCGAATACCAATGTAAAAATGTTCGAATCTAAAGATATTGTGAAATATCTAAAAGGTCAGTATGGCGCTTAATTTTCGTAAATTTTTTAATTAAAGAATTTCCTAGGTCACCAACAAAAAAAGAGGATCAAATGACCCTCTTTTTTTGTTTGTTATTCTTCTTCAGCAGGCGGAACCAGCATGAGGATGGATTCATTGAGCAGATCTGCCAGGTCTTCCAGCATATCTTCATCAGCAAAGTCCAGATTGAGCATCACAGACTCCCCATTGGCGATCAGCTTGAGTTTTTCTGCAAAAGCTTCTGAGACACATAAACCTTCACCATTGCCCCAGAATAGTATTTCATCATCTTCTTCAGTATAAAGCAGGCGTGATGCAGGCTCGAGCATAATGCTATAGCCTTGGTCTAATGCTTCTTCCAGGTCGCCAGTACCAATTTCTTCTGCTTCTGGAATATTTTCTGGGTATTTAGGTTCAGACATCAGGCTCATGATGGCATCTTCAAGTACATTGGAGTTATGCAGCTGCTCCATGATTTTACTTTTCAGATATTCAAGCTCATTAGCTGTGACTTCACCGGCAGCACTGATTTGATCACGAATGATATCAGTTAGGGGATTACGTAAAACTTCATTTTCAGCAAACTTGTCTCCAACACGGTCCATCATGTCACTGACATTTGGCATACGGAAACCAAAAGAGAAAGTTAAACAGTCATCTTCAGCTACGCCGTAGTGTGAAAGCCCAGGTGGAACATACAGTAAGTCGCCTGGAGCAAGGACTTCATCAAAGTTTACATCCATTTCTGGAAGTAATTTTAATGGCTGACCCGGAACAAGTTCAGTCTCTGCATTACACATCTGACCTAATTGCCAGCGACGGTGACCATAACCTTGTACAAGGAAGACATCATAGAAGTCGAAATGCTTGCCTACAGAACCACCCTGAGGCGCATACGACACCATGATGTCATCACGGCGCCATTGTGGAATGAATGGAAATTTTTTCCAGAGTTCTGATAGATCAAAGGAATAGTGATCTACTGCCTGAACAAGGAGTGTCCATAATTTAGGCATCTTCTGGAAATCAGCTTTTAGTAAAGGTGAAGATTTCACTGACCATTGGTTCGGGTCGCGGTCTTTTTGCTTGATCAAGCGTGCAGTGACATTTTCATCCAGAGCCAGCTCCATGACATCGTCTGGTTCAAGCAGGCCAGCAATTTCAGGCATGGCATTACGTACAAGGAGAGGTTTTTTCTGCCAGTATTCAGCAAGGAATTGTTCAGCGGTAATTCCGCCTAATACATCTAAAGGTTGGGACATGGGATTAACTACAAGATAAATTTTGCTTATTGTCCCTTGAGTTATTGAATGGTGCAAGCGAGATGGTGAGAAATAGGCCTTTTATAAATACCAGGAGAGCAAACTAAGTAATATTTATTTTCATAAAATAAATGATGAGAATTTTATTTAAAAATTAATCTATTAAAAAAATTTAGCGCTCTTAAAAATTGAATAAGAAGAATAGCATTTTGAATGAAGGATAAGAATTACAAAGATATGAACCAAATTAGAGTAGCTTAATTAAAAGTGATAATTACGTAAATAAAATAGTGAAAAACATACTTTGATTGACATAAGTGATGAAATGACACAATTTTTTGTAAGGAGAATAAAAATAATTTGGAAAATAAAATGAAAGAAATTCAAATAATTAATAAAAAAACAAAAGAAAAAATACAGCTGAATGCTGATACGGTTCGAGTCGATCAAAGCTCCATTGTAAAAATCAAAATTTCTAAATCAGATATTGTCCAGATGTCTCAAGACGGTACAAATCTGATTTTAGTATTGAGAAATGGCGAAAGATTGGTAGTTGAAAATTTTTATGCAAACAATCATGAAGGTTTAACGTCTAGTCTTGTGATTGAAGAGCAAAGCGGTACTTTGTATTGGTTTGATGAGGTGACCAAGCAATATAAGCAGATTTCAAGGACAGATACATTATTACCATCTTCCTCGTTTCTTGCAGAAAATTGGGAGTGGATAGCGATTGGTACATTGCTCATTGGTGGAGTTGCAGCGACAGACAGTGGTGAGGTTGAAGATGATGAACAGTTAGAGCTAAATGAGCCAGTGCCAATAGATCCTGGGCCGGAAGTGCCAGTAGAACCTGAACCGGAAATACCAGTAGAGCCAGAACC
>NZ_DFRO01000043.1:0-10879 GCF_002381195.1 Acinetobacter sp. UBA3461
GGTGGAACCAGCATACGTAGCGCACGGAACAGGTCCATACCACCACCTACGAGGATTTCCAGCATGTTATCCAGACTAGAAGAATCCGAACCAGTACGGTTAACAATTGGGTTCAGTTCAGTCAAGCCTGGCAGTAATGGATTTTCGAATTTAGGTGTACGTGCCAACGCCCAGTTACGGTTTGCAGTAATGGTATTGATTTCACCATTGTGCGCCAGGTAACGGAATGGCTGAGCCAACGGCCAGCGCGGCAAGGTATTGGTCGAGAAACGTTGGTGGAAGACCACAATATGTGACGCCAGACGCTCATCAGCCAGGTCAGTATAGAAATCAGCAATTGCTGCTGGCATCATCAGACCTTTGTAGCTGATCACAGTTGAGCATAAGGTAGTCACATAGAAGTATGGATCATTTGTCAGTTTCTGCTCGGCACGACGACGCGCCAGGAATAACTTACGGTTAAATTCAACCTCAGTGACACCGATTGGGCAGTTAACAATGACCTGTTCAAAAGCAGGTAAAGACTGCATCGCAATCTCACCTAATGCGCCATTGTTGGTGGGTACCACACGCCATGCGATAACCCGGCAACCTTCTTCTTCAATTTCTTTGGTTAATACTTGTTTTGCGTGTGTTGCCAGTGCAGGATCCAGGTTCAGGAAGATCGTACCTACAGCAAAAATTTCGCTTAAGGTAATATCACTTAAACGTTTTGCTTCTTCACGAAAGAATTCCTTTGGCATTGCCAAAAGCAAACCACACCCATCACCGGTCTTACCATCTGCGGCAATACCACCACGGTGGGTCATACAACTTAAACTATGAATTGCGGTCTTGACGAGATCATGGCTTGCATCACCCTGCATATGGGCGATCAAACCGAAACCACAGTTATCTTTAAACTCATCCGGTTGGTATAAACCTTGAGCGGGAGCTACATTATTAGGCGATGGCATGTGCATAGCGTACCCTTCTTATCACAAAGCCCTGGCGGGCTGTTAAACAATCTAAATCCGTCTTTGCGATGGCGTCCAATTTACTTTCGAGGAAATTTCTATGAGCAGAGTAAAACTTTTCTTCACACTTTGAAGATAAACCTTTTCAGATTAATACGCATGAAAAATAAAGTTTAAAAGACTCAGAAATCACATAAAAATAACGACTAAATATGACACTTACGCATAATCATCGAATCATTTTCGCGCCAAAACAGGGAGATTAATTCAATTCATGCACCAATAAAGCAAAGAACATGCCAACTTGATGCACTAAGACAGAAACAATACCAATGACAAAGATTTAGCAAATATTAGATACAGAGTGATGATTTTTATTGTGTATTTTTTGCACCAAAAGCGCACATTTATAGCATTTTTTCATACAGGGTGCGCTATTTTAGCTCGCACCCAAATTTGTATTAGTTAAAAGGATCACTTATCTCTTGTTCTTCAGCACGTTGTTGACCATTAGGTTGAGCACGTGGCGTTGACGGTACAGTGCTTTCAGACTTCTGCACATCTACCACATTTCCCGATGGATCACGACGAACAATGGTTGTACTGGTGGTACTTGGCGTATTTGATGAGGGCTGGCTCTGCGGCTTAGGAACTACTGTTTCCTCTATTTTTGGTAGAGGCACATTTTTTAATCGTACTTGATAGAGTTTCTGGTTAGACGTCAGCTCATCAGAACCTAAGTTATTCACATAAGGTTGATAATCCTGAATTTGCTGCACAGCTGGTTTGACTGATTTTGGCAAGTCCATATTCAGTTGATCCAGTGCCTGCTTTGCTTGATTGGCTGATTTATAAGCACCATAGAGTAAAACATATTGCTCAGGCATATTTTCGCCTGACAGACGTAAGTAGATGAAATTATTACGATCTATCTGTTTTCTTAAGAAGTTTTTAATAATAATTTCATCAGAGACCCGAAATAGCTCAATCGCATACTGATTTTTAAATTGAGTAACATATTTGGTACCACGAAACTCGGCTTCATGGTTTGCATTTACAATGGTGCGTGTGGTCATATCCAGCGGATGAACTTCCTCATTTAATGCACCAAGATGGGTCATTGAAGCAACTTTTTCTGGTTGAATCAGTAGTTCAACCTCTGTTTCAGGCTTTTTCTCTACAGGAGTGACCTGATCCTTATCTGTAATTGCCCAAAAAATGAGCGCAACAAAAAGACAGCCTACCGCAGTCACCAGCCAAAAATAATGCTGAATCTTTTGCCATGGCGTATGGAGTGCTGTCATTTTCTAAAATTACCTATGCCTGATTGACCAGAATGGCCTGCTTCATTAATTCTACATCAAAGTCTCGGGTGATAATCGCTTGTCCTAATTGTTCCAGCAATACCAGACGTAACTGTCCATTTAAGACTTTTTTGTCATGTGCCATATATCCCAGGAAATCATCCAGAGGAATTTTAGGGCAAACAATCGGAAGTTTGGCACGAGAAATGATTTTTTTTGTACGCGCGAGATCTGCTTCGGAAATCCAGCCCATACGCTGTGATAAATCAGCGGCCATGACCATACCGGTTGCTACCGCTTCACCATGCAGCCATTCACCATAGCCCAGATAAGACTCGATGGCATGACCAAAGGTATGACCGAGGTTGAGTAAAGCACGCTCACCTTGCTCTTTTTCATCATTCGCCACGATACGGGCTTTATGCGCGCAGGAACGATAAACAGCTTCAGCCAGCAACTGCTCATCACGAGCAATCAGACCTTCCATATTGGCTTCCAGCCAAACCAGGAAGTCCTCATCACCGAGTAATGCATATTTAATGACTTCAGCAAGACCTGCTGATAATTCACGATCTGGCAAGGTTGATAACTGGGACATATCCGCCAGCACGACTTGTGGCTGCTGGAAGGCACCAATCATGTTTTTACCAAGTGAATGGTTGATCCCGGTCTTACCACCTACACTGGAATCCACCTGCGAAAGCAAAGTTGTTGGCACTTGAATAAAGTACACACCACGCTGGAAACAGGCTGAAGCAAAACCGGCCATATCACCAATCACGCCACCACCCAACGCCAATACCGTACAATCCCGGTTAAACCCCGCTTCAAGCAATGCATCAAAAATCAGGTTTAAATGCTGGATATCCTTAAATTTCTCGCCATCAGGCAAAATACAGGTCGCTACCGTTTTGCCCAGTTTTTCCAAGGCTGTCTTATAATGTTCCAGATATAGTGGTGCCACCGTATCATTACTGACAATCATCACCTGTTTACCATGAATATAAGGTTCTAACAGCTGCTGAGGATTTAAATCGCTACCAATAAAAATTGGGTAACGACGTTCACCGAGTTCGACATGTAAGGTTTGCATGATGGGGTAACCACTTTTTTTACTGAGCTTATTTTTTCGGAAGGATGAGATGCAGAATACGCTGTGCCAGATCACGTGCAGCGCCCTGATTGGTCTCAATAATATGGTGTGCGACTTCCCGATACAGCGGATCCCGAATTGCCAGCAGATCTTTAAGTTTCTGTTCCGGATTTTCAACTTGTAACAAGGGACGGTTTTTGTCGCGATAGGTTCGCTGGAGCTGGATTTCCACAGGAGTGTAGAGATAAACAACGATGCCTCGCTGTTTCAGATATTCACGGTTAGGCGCCTGAGTCACCGCACCACCACCTGTGGCCAAAACCAACTGTGGTCGTGAGGTTAACTCATCGATGACAACCGTTTCACGACTACGAAAGCCCTGCTCACCCTCTTTTTCAAAGATCCAGGGAATCGTTGCACCTGTTTTACGCTCAATTTCATGATCACTATCCAGAAATTCCCGTCCTAACAATTCTGCTAAATGCCGTCCTACTGTCGTCTTTCCCGCCCCCATCGGCCCTACCAAATAGATATTTGGCAGGGATTCAAACTCTTTGCTTGGCAAGGAGTCACCTATTCATTTTGTTAATTTCAAAATATATTAATGATTTCTTGAAACACTGTCATTAACAATTCGAGGTGTAACAAAAATCAAAAGCTCACGCTTATTGTCAGATTTAAGATCTCTACGAAATAAATGACCTAAATATGGAATATCTCCCAAGAAAGGTACTTTAGTTTGTCCATTCCGTGTTTCTTGCTCAAAAATCCCCCCCAAAACTACTGTTTCTCCATTATCAACCAGCACATTAGTGCTAATTTGATTTTTATTAATCGTTAATTGACCCGTTGGAGTCGGGTTTCCAGGAGTATCACTGGTAATATTGAGCAGCATCTGAACTTTACCGTCAGGTGTAATACTAGGAGTTACATCTAAGCTGAGGGTTGCATCAATAAATTCAGTAGTTGAAACTGCATTTGCACCACCCCCTTCTGAAGATTGATACGGAATTTGTGTACCTGATGAAACTTTAGCCGCCTGCTTATCTGCTGTTAAAACTTTAGGTGTTGAGATCACTTCACCATAACCATCTGCTTGTAAAGCAGAAAGCTCCAGATCTAACATAAAGTCAGATAAGCTAATCAAGCCAAAAGCAATTCGACCAGCAGGGTTTGCAACACCCAAGTCAACATTCAAATTATCTGGGCGTTGAATATCATAGGTATATCCACCTAAATCACTTTCTTGAGGATCACGCAAATCCCAAAGTGTAGTGTCACTTCCACCCACTAATAGATTATTATTATTAGTAATGCCCTGAGAAAGAATTCCCCATTTCACCCCGATTTCTTTGGTGAATTCAGTCGATGCACGCACAATACGTGCTTCAACCATGACCTGCTTTACCTGTACATCAAGCAGGTCAACCATATTACGGATTTTATCGATAAAAGGCTGAGTATCATTTACAATTAAAGTATTGGTACGTGCATCAATAGAAATAGAACCACGTGAACTCAGTAGACTCTCCTTATCATCTCCACTTGTACTGCCTGTATTAGAACCGGCACTTGAGGCCCCTTTATTCTGCGTGATGAGCTTTTCAATATCAGCCGCTTTGGCATAACTGAGTTGCATATACTCTGTCTGAATAGGAGCAAGCTTTACACTTTGTGCAAGTGCTTTAGCTTCTTCCTCTTCAGCTTTAATGAGCTCAGATACAGGCGCGATCCAGATTACATTCCCATTACGGCGCTTATCCAAATTCTTGGTTTTCAAAACAATATCTAAAGCCTGATCCCAAGGCACTTCCTTAAGACGTAAAGTAATATTGCCTTGTACGCTGTCTGCTGCAACCATATTAATGTCAGTAAAATCTGCTAGTAGCTGTAATACTCGGCGTACTTCAATATCCTGAAAATCTAAAGAAATTTTCTTACCAGTATAATGTTGAGCAGCTTTTGGACGTAATGGATTTTTCTCTTCTGGGCGCTTTAAACTAATTGTCAGTTTATTATCGGTTTGATAAGCCATGTATTCATAGCTATCTGAAGTTTGAATGGTAATCACTCCAGAGCCATTCTGGTTGACTGCATCTACTGTCGAAACAGGTGTAGCAAAATCATTCACATTCAGACGACGCGTTAAATGAGTAGGAATCTTGGAGCCTAATGCCCGTACAATAACTTTGGTGCCTTGCTGTTGCACATCAACCGGTGTATTAACACTCGCCAGATCAATCACGACCTGACCTTCACCTTTCGCCCCGCGCTGGAACCCGATATTGGTAATGCCTTGAGTATTTTGTTGTACGACTGGCTGTACAGGGATAACTGGATTGGTTGAATTAATTTTTAGAATAAAGGTATTACCTTCAACACGCGTGGTAAATGCACCCGCATCTGCCAGATTAACAGTTAAACGCGCACGCTGGGCATCTGAAGTCACATCTACAGAACTTGCTTCTTTCGTTGCAACAGCAATACTGCTTTGTTTTAAATTCTGCTTTGCTTTATCAAAATCCAGAATCAGACGTGATGGTGATTCTAATTGATAAGCTTGTGGTTGAGGTGGCAAGCCATTAAACATCACGCGAATTTCAGTACCTTGTCCTGGAATTTGCATTGGCACCACATTGGTCATCGAAACCTGTGCACTTGCCGCCTGCATAACAGCAATGGCAACTGCCCCCATTGAAAACTGACGAAACACATGATTCATTGTATTAGCATCCCCAAAAATAAATTCTTTAAAACTTTTATTCATTGTTATTCCCTTTAACTTATGGCGCAGGCCCGATCAGGACCATACTGCGAGGGCGCTCCACATAGCCATCGCGTCCATCTGGAATAATCTCGATCAGATCAATTTGTGTCGGTGTGATATGGATCACCCGACCATGATTAAGTCCCATATAACTACCGCGCTGTACACGTTCAATTTCCCCATCTGGCGTATTAATTAAAGCCATAATCTGTCCAGCCTGATTTTTGAGACTTCCTTTCATGGTCAAAGTTTCAAGCGGATAACTTTCTAAGGGTTGCAATTGACGTGATAGGTTTGGATAAACCCGTTTCCCTGCCATAATCTTCAGTTCTGCTGCCAATGAACTTGGCAAGAAAGGACTTTTCAGCTGATGTGCTGCATAACTAAAAGTTTCAACCGGAGCAAAATCTGGGGCTGGCTCAATAGGCAATGCCGGTTGATTACGGATATTGGCCATTTCCTGATTCACCACATCAATACGTGATTCACAACCTGCCAGGATCAATCCGGCAGTAAGTGCTGAAGCAATCTTGATCATCTTCATTACTGTGCCCCCTGACTATTCGCAGCTGTTGTATCTGCCGATGCTGAGTTGGCACTACCGACATAACGATAGGTTTTTGCCTTCAAGGTATAATCTACAACCGGGATATCTGTTTTCTTCTCTTTATTTTCAGTACCCGTAATCGTAAAGTCGTGTAGCGTCACGATACGAGACAATCCTGCAATACCGCTGACAAATGAACCGAAGGCATGATAATCACCCGTTGCTTCAATCGAAATTGGCTGTTCAATAAAGAACTCTTGCTTTACTTCAGGTTCAAGACGGATATTCTTAAACTTCAGCCCGGCATTGACACCACTCAAGTTAATGTCTTCAACCAGACCTGGGATTTCAGTTTCCTTTGGTAACTGTTCAAGCTGTTGGTTAAAGCTTGCTTCCATATCCTGAAGTTGCTGTTGGTATTGTTGCAAATTACGCAGTTTGGAATCTTTCTCACGAAATTCATTTAACAGATTCTGTTCTTGTGCATTGGCCTGAGTAATTGATTCAATCTTGCCTCGAATCAGACCGAAATAAGCCAGCATCAAAACCAGGAAAACAATAAATACCCAGCAGGTAATCTTTACAGCCAGTGGCCAGCTACCATAGTTATTTGGATCGAGGGTATTAAATTGCTGAAAAAACTTTTCTACCGTCATTTTATTTTTTGGTACAACAACAGCTTCCTGACCTAATTCATCAAATTGTTCGCTCATGATGTCGCCCCTCCTGCTGCTGCAGCTGCTTGCGGCTGTTGTTCTGAAAGCACCGGTTGAGCAATCTGGTCCAGATCCACTGTCACTGTAAATGTGCCATAAGATTCTTCAACACGTGGAATAACAGAGCTTGGCGCCTTGTCCTTGTTCTCTTCCGCCACCAGGAATGCATTCATGAAAGCATTACGGTACCAGGTAGAAGCTTCGAGATTACGCAATAATTCTGCAACCGTATTTGGACTTGCTGCTTTACCTTCAATGGTGAACTTATCACCACTACGAACAAATCTGGTGATATACATATCACTTGGGGTTACACGTACAATCTCGTCAATAAGATGCACGGCAATTGGACGCTGGGTTTGTAAACCTTGAATCAGTTTCATGCGTTCCACAATCGCATTACGCTGTTCCTGTAAACCTTCCAGAGATTTTAGCTGTACATCCAGATTCTGATTGGTACTGATGATGAGTTGGTTGGCTTGTTCTTGATCCTGTAATTTTTGATCATAGTAGAACCAGCTTCCTCCAGCTGCTGTTACCCCTAGCAACAAGGCCCCGACACAATATGCGACAAATTCGTTATTTCTTTTTATCCTGAGCTCATCACGCCAAGGAAGTAAGTTAATTTTTGCCATTAATCAAAACTCCTCAATGCCAAACCACATGCAACCATGAGTGAGGACGCGTCATTTTCAATTTTTTTAATATCAATTTGAGGAGAAAAGCCCATTTGTAAAAATGGATTCGCGATCGTGACACGGTAACCAAGCTTTTGCTGTAATAATTTTGCCAGACCCGGAATATTGGCATTCCCCCCTGCCAACAGGATATGGTCAATTTCATTAAACTGAGAAGATGAAAAGAAAAACTGCAATGAACGAGCCGCCTGTTGTACCACAGCATCCAAGAATGGTTCCAAGACTTCAATATCATAGTCATCTGGCAATGCACGTGTTTTCTTGGCACGTCCCGCTTCTTCAAAAGACAGACCATAACGATTCTGGATTTCCTGAGTCAGCTGTTTTCCCCCAAACACCTGCTCACGGGTATAAATAATCTTGTTGTTCCGCATAACTGATAGAGTTGTCATGCTATGACCAATATCCAGAATACCAACAGTATTTACGCCCATTGGTAAAGTATCAGCAAACACCCTGAAAGCATTTTCCAATGCAAAGCTTTCTACATCTGCAATCTTGGGTGTGATCCCCGCAATTTGCAGTACTTCAGAACGGGCTTCGACATTTTCAATACGAGTTGCGACCAACAGAACGTTGACACGATTTGGATTAGACAATCGATCAGGCAAGACTTCAAAGTCAATGCTGGCTTCATCGAGCGGGAATGGAATGTATTGTTCGGCATCTTCACGAATTTGAACTTCCCGTTCATCACTTGTCATATCTGCATCCATTTCGATCGTTTTGGTGATCGCCATAGACGTAGGAATCGCAAATGCAGCCTGGTTAGATTGGGTATTGGCCAAGTTAATAGCACGAGCCAAAGCATCACCGACGGCTTCTGGATTTAAGATGTTTTTTTCAACAACACTACCTTCTGGTAATGGGACTAAAGCATAGCTTTCTACCCAGTACCGTCCGCTTTTCATAGAGAGTTCCAAAACTTTAACAGAAGTCGAG
This sequence comes from Acinetobacter sp. UBA3461, assembly GCF_002381195.1. NCBI lineage: Bacteria > Pseudomonadati > Pseudomonadota > Gammaproteobacteria > Moraxellales > Moraxellaceae > Acinetobacter > Acinetobacter sp. UBA3461. The sequence continues at coordinate 9,024 of NZ_DFRO01000043.1, forward strand.
CTGATGTCGACGCCTATTAACCCCTTGTTTGGCTTACGATATAACCTGCGCACAATATCATTCCTATTATTTTTTTATCCCCAAAAATAAAGTAGCCTACTAGGTATAATCGGTCTAATAATTTTATCTAGATACAATAAGTCATCTAACATTATGTATATCTAAAGGATATACTGACCGCTCACTTAGTTTGCCATTAGCTCTTATTAAAACTTACTTGTTATGAAAAAGCTATCCAGTTCAGGCCTTGTTCATCCATTTTTTTTGATCATTATCATAATTATGATCTCAATTCCGATGGGCTTTTATGGCATGTACCTTTATATTGCCCCATCTTTGCCTGAAATGTCTATCCTTAAAAAGGCACCTTTACTTAAGCCTTTACAAGTATTTAGTTCCGATCAAGAATTGATTGCAGAATATGGCGGCAAACTTTCTGTGCCTGTGGAATATGATCAGATTCCACCAGAATTTATTCATGCCTTCCTCGCTGCAGAAGATTCCAGCTTTTTCGAACATAGTGGCATCAGTTTTAAAGGCTTGGGCCGGGCATTAAGTGAAAGCGTCACTGGTTCCGATGTACAGACCGGTGGTTCGACCATCACTATGCAGGTGGCAAAAAACTATTATCTCAGTCCAGAACGAACACTGAAGCGCAAACTGACTGAAATTTTCCTGGCACGTAAAATTGAGCAAAACCTGACTAAAGAAGAAATTTTAACCCTCTATGTCAATAAAATTTTCTTGGGTAAAAATGCTTATGGCATCGCAGCAGCGGCTAAAATCTATTACAACAAAAGCCTGGAAGAACTTTCTCTTGCCCAGATGGCGATGATTGCCGGTTTGCCGAAAGCCCCTTCCAAGTACAATCCGGTCGCCAATCCTAAACGTGCACTTGAACGTCGCAACTGGATTCTGGGGCGTATGCTGCAGCTTGGTTATCTGAATCAGACACAGTATCAGCAAGCGATTGCGGAACCAATCAATCTGGATATGCCGGATCGTAGCACTCGCAATAAGTTTCCCTATGTTGGAGAGATGGTTCGTTCTGAACTGATCCAGAATTTTGGTGCACAGGCCATCGATTCTGGCTATAAAGTCTATACCACGATTAATAGTCAACGTCAGGCGTATGCTGAGCAATCGGTACAAGAAGGCCTTGAAGCCTATGACCGGCGTCATGGCTGGCGCGGTGCTGAAGCAAATGATCAACCCTTAAAAAAATTCCAGCCTTTTGCCAATACTTACCCTGCTCAAGTCACTAAAATCAACCCAAATAGTTTCGAAGCCTTAATGCAGGATGGAACAACCGTCACCGTTCCCTGGTCAGGAATGTCATGGGCGCGCCGTTACCGAAACGCCAATAGTGTTGGCGCTGCACCCAAGCGTGCGGCTGATATTGTTAAATTGAAAGATATTGTCCGTTTACGTCCTAATGCACAAAAAACTTCCTGGGCACTGGTACAGATTCCTAAAGTCCAAGGCCAGCTAATTGCCATCAATCCAAATAATGGTGCCATTGAAGCAGTGGTGGGTGGCTATAATTTTTATCAATCGACTTTTAACCGTGCTATTCAAGGCTGGCGTCAGCCGGGTTCGACCATCAAGCCTTTTGTTTATGCATTGGCATTGGAACGCGGCATGAGTCCGCATACCCTGGTGAATGATGCGCCGATTACGATTGGTAAATGGACTCCTAGAAACTCAGATGGTCGTTATCTGGGCATGATTCCTTTACGTCGTGCCTTATACCTTTCACGTAATACTGTTTCTGTGCGCCTGCTACAAACGGTGGGAATTGAGCGCACCCGTCAATTGTTTATGGATTTTGGTCTGGAAGATAAACAGATTCCACG
>NZ_DFRO01000043.1:11129-44207 GCF_002381195.1 Acinetobacter sp. UBA3461
AATGGTGGTTATCGAATTCAGCCGCATTTCATCAGCCGTATTGAAGATGCTTATGGCAAGATGATTTTTGAAGCAAAACCTGAATATGCCTGCATTTCCTGTATTAATCAGGAAGAACAAACGATTGCATCTGCTGACGTGGTGACGCCAGATGATGAAGTGATCGAAATGAATAACCGCTCACTGGAAACAAAAGCAGTAGCACCGAAAGTTTCGGCTGAACATAGCAATTACCGTCAGGCACAGCGTATTCTTAAATCCAGCTCTGCCTACGAAATGGCTAATATTTTACGTGATGTAATCCAGCATGGTACTGGCCGTGCAGCTTTACGTATTGGGCGTAGTGACCTGGGGGGGAAGACAGGTACTACTAACGATGCCAAGGATGCCTGGTTTGCTGGCTTTAATGGCAAGCTAGTAACAGTAGCTTGGGTCGGCTTTGACCAGCCAACAACTTTAGGTCGCCGTGAGTATGGCGGTGTAGCTGCCCTGCCAATCTGGACCGACTTTATGGCCAATGCGCTAAAAGGTACACCAGAATCCTGGGTGCGTCTGGATCGTAAAGCCAAAGCCCCAGTTAATCGTACTAAAGTCATCAATCAGGATTTAGAAGAAGTACAGGAAGACCACTCTTCTCCACCAATGGCCACTCCACTGTATCGTCCAGCTCCAGTCGTTATACCTAGACGTGAGCAAAATGATTTTGAAGATCTACCGGGGGAAGAATTGACTGTACCTGGTGAAACACCAGCAACGCAGGAACAACCATTGCAGCCAAAGAAAGCTGATTCTCTTGATAGTCTGATTGAACAGGTTCAGTAACTTTCCCGATTAAGCAGTCAAATATAAAGCCCTCAATTGAGGGCTTTATATTGTTTAGATAATAATCAGTATTATTTCTTTTGAAAAAGATAAATCTGGTATTGTGCCATCAATTCAAATTGCTCCTGCTGTTCAAGGGCCAGACGGCGTTCCGGCTTAGCCTTATAAGCGTACGGAGTCATAGCAATCAGGTTTTTTAAGTCTGCTTGTGGCAAATTCATAGGCGCTTCAACAATCTGTTCACTCACTAAATCAAATGCATCTTGCAACTGCTCGACAAACTTTTGTGGCTCGTGTGGTTTCACTTCTTCAAATAGTGCTTCTCGCATGGCATACAAATGCTGTGGTGCAGGAGTCACAACCATTAAATAAGATTTCGGCTTGAGTACACGCAGAATTTCCTGTTTCGGAATCGGGCTAAACAGGCTGGTACATAGATCTATTGATTCATCTAATACAGGCAAAGTTGCGCCTGTACCTACTACCCAAGTAATCTCTTTATTCAGCTTTGCTGCTACCTGAATCGCATTTTTGGCAATATCCACGCCTACACACTGCAGTACTTCCTGTTGCATGGCATCAGTGTAATACCCTTCTCCACAGCCAATATCCAGCAGATTTTCAATACGCAGTTCACGAATCTTTTGTACCACTGCTTGTTGCAAAGGAGCATAGTGACCTGCACTTAAAAATGCACGACGCGCCTGTACTGATTCAGGTGTATCACCGGGATTTTTACTGTGTTTATGCTGAACCACATGCAGATTCACATAGCCTTGCTTTGCGACATCATAGCTATGCTGATTGTCACAGCGCCAGGTCCGTTCATTTAGACGTAACTGCTCACGACATACCGGACACATGAGTAGGTTCATTTTATAGTTTCTCCAAAACAAAAAAGCCGGCATGCGCCGACTTTTTCAAATGCATTTCTTAGCGTAATTTTAAGGTCATTAGACCCAAAACTACCAGCATAATCGTAATAATCCAGAAACGGATCACCACTTGAGTTTCACGCCAGCCTTTCTTTTCATAGTGATGATGCAATGGTGCCATCAGGAATACGCGTTTATTGCGCATTCTTAATGAACCAATTTGCAGGAAAACCGAAATCGCCTCTACCAGAAACACACCGGCCATAATCGCAAATACGATTTCCTGACGAACCATGACAGCAATCGTACCCAGCATCGCACCTAATGATAAAGCTCCTACATCACCCATAAATACCTGGGCAGGATGGGCGTTGTACCAAAGGAATGCCAGACCCGCACCAATCATCGCGGCACAGATCACCACCAGCTCAGATGAATATTTTACATATGGAATATGCAGGTAGTTCGCAAAACGTACATCACCCGCAAGATAAGCAAAAACACCTAGACCAGCAGCCACCAGTACGATCGGCATGATCGCCAGACCATCCAGACCATCCGTCAGGTTAACGGCATTCGATGCGCCATTAATCACGAAATAAGTAAAGATAATAAAACCAATACCGAGTGGAATAATTGAGAGTGGAATCGTGTGATCCTTAAAGAATGGAATCAGCACATCCAGCATGTTGGCTGTCACGACCGGATTCGGTTGTTGCTGTGCAATCACATAAAGCGCAATACCGGCACCAATTGAACCTACAGAGGTCCAGAAAAACTTCTTGCGTGCAGGCAAACCGGCATTATCCTTATAACGGATCTTGATCCAGTCATCTGCCCAGCCGACGGCACCAAAAATCACCATCACTGCAAGTACAATCCACACGTATGGGTTCGATAAATCTGCCCAGAGTAAGGTCGAAATACCAATTGATAGCAGAATCAGAACCCCACCCATGGTGGGTGTACCCATTTTTTTAGCATGGTTTTCCGGTGCAAATGAGCTTACCGCTTGGCCGTATTTCAATGCCTGTAACTTGCGAATCATCACAGGACCCAGCACCAAACCAATGGTCAATGCCGTCAAGACACTGAGTAAAGCACGTAATGTTAAATAACGAACCACCTGAAACGTGCTGTCATAGCCCGCCAGTTGTTCAAATAGCCATAACAGCATTTAGAGTTTCTCCATCAATGCAGCCATCAATGTTTCCATATGGGTAAAACGCGACCCTTTAAACAGGAATGACATCGGCTGAGGTTGATGTGTTTCAATCAAACGAATTAAAAACGGTAATGCCTGCTCCTGATTCAGGAAAGCTTGCATTTTCTTACCATATTGTGTACTACGCGCACCTTCTTGTGCGGCAGGTGCAAATTCACCGACTGCCACCACAAAGTTCAGGCCTTTTACTGAAACCAGATCGCGACCCAGCTTATAATGCTCAATCGCAGCTGACGCACCTAGTTCGCCAATATCACCCATTACCATGACACGGATACCTTCCTGCTGTGCTAAAACGTCAGCGGCAGCACGCATCGAGTTTGGGTTGGCATTGTAGGTATCATCAATAAACAAAAATTCTTTGTGCTTGATGAAGTTCAGACGACCTTTGGCACCTACTGCCTCTTCCAGGCCAGCCACAATATCATCCAGGCTGATACCAAGGGCTAAAGATAAGGCCGCAGCAGCAGTTGCATTCTGCACATTATGCTCACCAGCAAATGGCAGGTTTACTGTTTTATTACCTTGAGGTGTATTCAAGATAAAGCTTGCAGACTGCGGATGTAATTCCACTTCAGTTGCGTAGACCTCTCCACCCTGACCAAAACTTAAGGTCTTTTCGGTTTTCACAGCAGCTCGGATCTGCTCGGCATAATCATCCGCTGCAGGAATAATAGAGGTTTCAGAAATATGCGAATAAATTTCTGACTTGGCACGGCAAATCCCATCACGGCCGCCAAATTCGCCCAGATGTGCAGTCCCGATGTTAATAATACCGGCCACGTGCGGCTGTACCAGACCAGCAGTATAGTCAATTTCACCCTGATGGCTGGCCCCCAGCTCCATCACTGCATATTGATGCTCTGGGCGCAGCTCCAGCAACATCACAGGCACACCGAGATCATTATTCAGGTTACCGCGCGTCACCAAAGTTGGTGCCAGACGAGACAAGATACTACCCAGCATTTCCTTGGTAGTGGTCTTACCGCTACTGCCAGTCAGGGCAATGACTTTGAGTTGTGGATTTTGCTGACGGCGGAAAGCGCCTAGACGACCCAGCGCCTGACGGGTATCGTCCACAACCAATTGGCAGATTTCAGCATCAACCGGATGATCGACAATGGCAATCTGGCAACCGTTTGCCGCCACTTGTGCTACGAAATCGTGTGCATCAAAGCGTTCACCTTTCAAAGCCAGAAAAGCATCACCAGCTTCAGCATCACGAGAATCCATCAGGATACGTTTAATTTCGCCTTCAGGCTGCTTGTCATTCAGCCAGTAACCTTGAGTCGCCTGTTGTAATTGTGCTGCAGTCCAAGGTACCAAAGGCACAGTACTGGTAGTTGAAGTATGCATAAATTCGTCCTATTACTGCGCTGGATATGCTGAATCAGAGTTACAGTGCTGCGCATCAATGGCCGCCTGTACTTCGACAACATCATCAAACCAATGGCGAACGCCATCGATTTCCTGATAATTTTCATGCCCTTTGCCTGCAATCACGACAATATCACCCGCTTGCGCATGTTTCACTACAAACTTGATCGCTTCACGGCGGTCATGAATTTCCTGATAAGTTTTACCAGCGAAATCGATACCTTGCTTCATATCCGCGAAAATCTGTTCCGGGTTTTCAGTACGCGGATTGTCAGAGGTTAAAATCGCAATATCCGAACCATTGAGAGCCGCTTGTGTCATCAATGGACGTTTACCACGATCACGGTCACCACCACAGCCAAATACCGCCCAGAGCTTGTTATTGACATGGCGTTTTAAAGTCACCAATACCTGCGTCAAAGCATCTGGCGTATGGGCATAATCCACTACAAACAAGCGCTCACCATCACGCAGTACCTGCATACGACCCGGTGCGCCTTTTAGATTAGGCACAGTCTCAATCAAATTTGCTAAATCAAAACCAGCCTGTTCTGCAACAACCAGACTCGCCACTAGGTTTTCAACATTGAAATGACCCAAGAGTGGACTGTGTACGGTGAATGTACCCTGCGCAGTGATCAGTTTAAATTCTGCACCAGAAATCCGGTATTGAATATCCTGTACCTGATAGTCAGCAGCTTGCGACAATGAATAAGTCAAAATTTTCGGCTGCGCTAGATTAGCCTGAGCCGCCTCAATCATCACCTGAGCATGTGCGTCATCCAGATTAATGATCGCAACTTTCAGAGATTCAAATTTGAATAAACGTGACTTGGCCTCAGCATAAGCTTCCAGCGTACCGTGATAATCCAGATGGTCACGGCTCAGGTTGCTATAAGCTGCAATTTCAATATCACAGCCATTTAAGCGGCCTTGTTCAAGACCATGCGAACTGGCTTCAATCGAAGCAAATTCTGCGCCCGCTTGCGCATAACCATGTAGGGCATTTTGCAATTGCAGCGCATCCAGTGTGGTATGCGAAGAGGCTTCCAGATTTGGCAAAATTCCATTGCCCGTGGTGCCCATCACCGCACAAGGTTTGCCTTGCAGCATCAAGAGTTCTGCGACCAAGCGAGAAATGGTGGTTTTTCCATTGGTTCCAGTCACGGCCAGAATACTTGCAGCCTGTACTGGCTGGGTCGCTTGCAGATAACGTTTCTGCCACCCCCCCATTAGATGCCGTACATTTGTCACGACTAATGCAGGAGAGTTTCCGAGATCCTGTTCAGAAATGACTGCCAGTGCTCCTAGAGATAGCGCTTTTTTCGCATATTCCACAGTTTTCTCAGGTTGAGACAGACTGGTCAGGGCAATAAAAATTTGCCCTAATTTTACTTTTCGGCTGTCCAGCTCAAAGCCCTGAAAGGATTGTCGCATCCATTCAGCACTATCTTGAACGGCGTAGAGATCTTGAAATGTTATCGACATTGATCACCTGTTTACTGGACTTGGGGAGATTCTAAAGGTTTGTCCAATGGGACATTCAGCAAGCGTAAAGACTCTTGCATTACACGCGCAAAGACTGGCGCAGATACCGTACCACCATAGTAGGTGCCTTGCGGGTTTTCTACCACCACCACCATGGCAATACGCGGATCACTCACCGGTGCTACGCCGGCAAATAAAGCACGGTATTCATTGGTCGAATAACCTTTACGGTCAGCACGCAATTTATGCGCAGTCCCTGTTTTACCTGCAACCCGATAACCTGGCACTGTCGCACGAGTAGCGGTACCCCCTGGCAAGGTTGCAGTTTCCATCATCAGCAGAACCTGGTCTGCAATTTTCGGATCAATCATCTGCTCGCCTTTCGGCTGTTCTTCTAACTTGTACAGGCTTAGCGGGACTTTTACGCCCTTGTTAGCCAGCATGGCATAGGCATCAGCCAGTTGTAGCACCGTCGCATTCAGACCATAACCATAAGACATAGTCGCCACTTCAGACACGTTCCATTTACTAGGTGGTAGAATCAGACCGGCACTTTCACCCGGGAATTTCACGGCAGAACGCTGACCAAAACCAAGGCGTTTATAGAAAGTCGGCAAGGTTTCATAAGGCAGTGATAACGCCAGTTTGGCGACACCAACGTTAGAGGATTTCTGGATAATACCACCCAAGGTTAATTGCCCATAATTGTGGGTATCCCGGATTGTGTGATTCCCGACCCGCATACTCCCCGGGGTCGTATTCACCACTGAATTGGCTGTATATTTACCACTTTCCAGCGCCATCGCTACAGTCAGCGGCTTCATGGTTGAACCTGGCTCGAAAGAGTCGACCGCACCGCGGTTACGCATCGCATCTTTGTTCAATAATCCGTTTTTATCATTCGGGTTATAAGCTGGCCATGAAGTCATCGCCAGAATTTCACCAGTCTTCACATCCACCGCGATTGCGGTTGCAGAACGGGCATTATTTGCAACACCTGCTGCAGTCAGTTCACGATACATAATGTACTGCAATCGTGAATCGATGCTAAGCGTGATGTTTTCTCCTGCTTCAACTTCTTTAATAATTTCAGGGTCTTTAACGCGGTTTCCCTTCTTATCACGTACTATCTGCTGCTCGCCGTCTACACCTGACAGACGGGTATCCAGCTGCATTTCCAGGCCTTCAATCCCCACGCTCTCACTATTGGTCAAGCCAATAATCTGTGAGTTCGGTTGTGGCTGCGGATAGTAACGCTTATAGTTTTTCTCGGTGTATACACCCTGGAAATTACGCTGCATAATCAGCTCAGCCTGTTGAGGCGGAACTTCTTTTTTCAGAATCAGATAACGGGAACGCGGACGCGCTTCCATCTTCTGGCGCAGGTCGGCACGATCCATACCCACCGCATCAGCCAGTTCATCCAGGTTCAGGTTTTTATCCGGTAACTGACGTTTCAGCTTGCGATTATTCGGATCCTTTTCCAAAGCCTGAATCGTTTCATCATAGAGTTTTTTATTATCAAAATAATCACGTGGGTCAATCACTACCCGCATAATTGGAGTACTGATCGCCAGTGGTACGCCATTACGGTCATAAATCACACCACGCATGGCTTTAATTTTGTCGGTTCTTAAAATCTTGGCATTGGCCTTATTCTGCAGGAATTCTTTATTAATCACCTGTACATAGAAAGCGCGCCCGATCAAAGCCAGAAAGCACAGCAGTACCACGGCCCACATAATATAAAAACGGCTAATATCAACGCTTAAAGCATTTTTTGTCGTCACGGACTGTTTTTTACGTGCCACTTGCTTGGTTTTCTTGTCTACCATGTCTGAGCGCTAGCCTTATTTTTTTACATCTGAAGTTTGTGGCAATGAAATCACCACGGTCTGTGAAACAGGAGGAGAATACATTCTGAGCTGGGTCACGGCACGTGTTCCGATCTGGGCGGTTGCACCAAAGGTCTGCTGCTCGATCAGCAAACGCCCCCACTCCGCATTGAGATCATCACGCTCACGCAGATAGCTGCTCAGTTTTCGGTAATCCTGACGATATTCAAAGACTTGAAATACCACAAATACAGCACTGATGAAAACCATCATCAACAGAATGCCGTAAGTAATGGCTTTCTTCATCCCTGACTGATTCAACTTCCTTTCGACCACTTCAGTTTTCATTATTTGCCTATTAAGCTAAACGTTCTGCAACTCGGAGCCATGCACTACGTGAACGAGGATTGGCTTTCACTTCCTCATCACTTGCCTTGATACGGGATACTTTTTTCAGTCGACGTGTATCCTTGCGTTGTTGCGGCATCCCCCAGCCCGAGTCTTCCTCTAAGGTAGATTCTTTTTGAATAAATTGTTTAATTAAACGGTCTTCCAATGAATGGAAACTAATAACCGCCAAACGGCCATGAGGTTTAAGTACTTCAACGGCTTGTGGCAGGAAAACTTCAATATCTTCTAATTCTTTATTAATAGCAATACGAATCGCCTGGAAAGTTCGGGTTGCCGCATGTTTATTTTTTTCCCATTTCGGGTGTGCCACTTTGACAATTTCTGCCAGCTTGGCTGTCGTATCAATATATCCGGCAGCCTTGATCGCTTTGGCAATCCGGCGGCTATATCGCTCTTCGCCATACTGGAAAATGATATTGGCCAAAGCTTCTTCTTCAATATTCACCAGCCACTCAGCTGCGGTCGGGCCTTGTGAATTATCCATACGCATATCCAGCGGACCATCTTTCATAAAGCTAAAGCCACGTTCAGCCTGATCCAGCTGTGGAGATGACACGCCTAAATCCGCCATCACCCCATCCACGCTTTCTATACCATGCTCAGCAAGTGCTTCTTTAAGGTCAGCAAAGCTGGCATGAATAATTTTAAACCGAGGATCTTCCTGTTCCAGGATCGCAGCTGTTTCAAGTGCCTGAGGGTCTTTATCAAAGGCATAAACACGGGCATTTTCATCTAATTTAGATAATAAAAGACGCGTATGGCCACCACGGCCGAAAGTTCCATCCACATAAATTCCCGTATTTCGATCAGCCACCAGGGCATCAACGGTTTCGTGAAGCAATACAGAAATATGGGACATAAAAACTCAATCAATAGGGCGAAAAATTTAACTGCACATTATCACTCTGTTTAGCTAAAGCTCCAAACGACTTTTTGTAGATAAATATTATTTTCCATAGAGAAAACCGTTTTTATTTTTACTCAAACGATAAAAAAGCTTCCTTGGAGGAAGCTTCTTTATTTATAGAATTAAATTTTAAATCAACAGATTAACGTTTTGAGTTATAAATCTGATCAAAGAGCGCCCCATTCACGAAATGAGTTTTCTGTGCATTGGCCCAGCCACCGAATACTTCATCAATGGTAAAAGTTTTAATTTTCGGGAACTGCTTCGAGTATTTCGCTAGAACTTCCTGATTACGTGGGCGGTAATAATGTTTCGCTGCCATTTCCTGACCGAGTGGAGAATATAAATAATTGATATAGCCTGTTGCTAACCATTTATTGCCATTTTTCTCGACAGTACGATCCACAATTGCCACAGAAGGTTCAGTCAGAATCGTCAGAGATGGGTAGATAATATCAAACTTGTCTTTACCCAGTGTTTTTTGCGTCACTAAAGCTTCATTTTCCCAGGTCAGCAATACATCACCAATATTACGCTCTGCAAAGGTAGTCATCGATGCACGTGCAGCTGAGTCCATGACTTTCACGTTTTTATAAAGCTTGCCCACAAACTCTTGAGCTTTCGCCTTGCTGCCACCCGGTTGTTTTTCTGCATAACCCCAAGCTGACAAATACACCCAACGTGGCAGACCACCAGTTTTCGGGTTTGGTGTAATAATTTCCACGCCTGGTTTAGTCAGATCTTTCCAGTCTTTAATTCCTTTAGGGTTACCCTTACGCACCATAAATACAATAGTCGAGGTATACGGTGCAGAGTTATATGGGAATTCCTTTTGCCAACCCGCTTTGATCTGGCCCGATTTTACGATTTCTTCAATGTCATTGGCTAAAGCCAGCGTCACAACATCGCCTTTCAGACCATCAACAACCGAACGTGCCTGTTTACCAGAACCACCATGCGACTGTTTAAAGTTCACATTAATACCGGTGCGGCTTTTCCAGTAAGCACCAAAAGATTTATTGAATTCGTCATAGAACTCGCGGGTTGCATCATAGGAAACATTTAAAAAATCACGGTCAGCTGCTTGCGTGGCAGTTGCGGTAAATGTCAAACCTGTTGCCAATAAGGCAGCGCTAAATATTGATTTTAACTGAGTTTTCATGAGAGCACGGGAGGATTATCTTGTATTCATATAACTATATGAAATAAAGTTATTTTTCGCAATTCAGCAAACAAAGTGTATACAGGGTAATATTCTGTTATTTTTTGTTTTAATATCATGTTTTATATAATAAAAATTTTAACAATATAGAGCTATGCAGGTTTTATAGCATTTTATTCTTTAGATATGAAAAAAACGGATAAGCAATTTATCCGTTTTGCCGTCTTATCAAGTATTTAGAAAACCATGGCAAATTAGCGGTTTTCAGCAGAAATCTGGTCGTAGATTGCACCATTTACGAAATGAGTTCTCTGTGCCTTGGCCCAACCACCAAACACTTTATCAATTGTAAAGGTTTGAATTTTTGGAAACTGTTTTGCATACTTTGCAGCCGCTTTTTGGTCACGCGGACGGAAATAATATTTCGCTGCCAGTTCCTGTCCCTTCGGTGAATACAAGTAGTTCAAATAACCTTTAGCCAGATTGGCATTACCATTTTTCGCGACACTTTTGTCGACAATCGCCACCGATGGTTCAGCCAAGATCGAGATAGACGGATAAACAATTTCGTATTTGTCTTTACCTAAACCTTGAGTCGCCAGCAAGGCTTCATTTTCCCAAGACAACAACACGTCACCGATGCCACGCTCAGCAAAAGTGGTTAAAGATCCACGCGCACCTGAATCCAGCACTTTGACATTGCCATATAATTTTTTCACCAGTTCTTTGGCCTGGATATCATTACCACCCGGCTGTTTCAGCACATAGCCCCAGGCAGACAGATAAATCCAGCGTGGTGCGCCACCGGTTTTCGGATTTGGAGTAATAATTTCGACCCCTGGCTTGGTTAGGTCATTCCAGTCTCTAATCTGTTTTGGATTACCCTTACGCACCAAGAAGACAATAGTCGAAGTATAAGGTGCTGAGTTATTCGGAAACTCTTTTTGCCAGCCTTTATGAATCAGACCAGCAGTGACGATTTCTTCAATGTCATTGGCCAGTGCCAATGTTACGACATCTGCCTGTAAACCATCCACTACGGAACGGGCCTGTTTACCTGAACCCCCATGTGACTGCTTAAAGTTAACCGTTTGTCCGGTTTTTTGTTTCCAGAATTTGCCGAATTCTTCATTATAGTCCTGATAGAACTCACGGGTTGGATCGTAGGAAACATTCAGGAAATCTTTGGCTATTGCCAGCTGTGTACTTGTCCCCGAAAGCACTGTGAAAAATGCAGATACAATTATTTTTTTCATTACAATAGCTCTTTTGTTTATCTAAAAAACACTATATAAATTTGAAATATATTTAACAATCATATGCTTATAATAATAATTTTAAAGTTTTTCTTATTTTTAGATATCTTATAAACGACAATTCTCTGCATTTTTTATACTTATCACCTATCAATTGATTACTTTAGGATATAATCTTCATAGTCTCTTCATAGTCCTGTGCTAAAAATAGCGCCGTTATGAGGTGATCTCTGATTTTTCTCAATTTTCCATTGTCATATTTATTTTTTTTGTAAATTTTGTGACTTGGTTCTACTTTTTAGAGGTTAAATGTGATTGAATTGTATTCAACACAACAAAAACCCTAAGACTATAAATCCAGCACCACAACAAGAGAGGGAGTTTGGACATGAAATTTGCAACGTTCAAGACCGGCATCCTGAGCCTATCCATTTTATTTACCGCACAATTCAGCAACGCTGTTGTTGCGCACCCTGAGCTAGTTAATAATCCGGCTGCACTAACAGCTGCTGCCTCTAAACCAGCAGTAACAGTGACTAAGTCATCTCCTATTGTAAAAGCAATTCAGCAGCAAAAAACTGAAAAATCTCTGCATCCTGAAGAAAACCTGAAAGTTTTAACTGCAATTAAAGTACGTCCATCACAAAACTTTTTTGCCGATCAAAACCAGAGTTTTACTCGTTTTCTGCAAAATTTTTTCTTTAGCAGTAATTCCTAATTATCAGCTGACAGCTCGCAACATTTAAAACTGCTTCTGATCTAAAGCCATATCATTCAATGTTGAATTAAGCATTAAGTGATGTGGCTTTTTCGTTATAATAGCCAGAAATTTATATTTAGATTCCATCCGACTATGACTGTTCGTACTCGTATTGCCCCTTCTCCTACAGGTTTTCCTCATGTAGGAACTGCCTATATTGCCTTGTTTAACCTGTGCTTTGCCAAGCAGCACGGCGGTGAATTTATTCTTCGTATTGAAGATACTGATCAGCTGCGCTCTACCCCTGAATCAGAGAAAATGATTCTGGATTCTTTGCGCTGGTTAGGCCTGAACTGGTCTGAAGGTCCGGATATTGGTGGTCCACATGCGCCATACCGTCAGTCAGAACGTATGAGCATCTATAAAAAATATGCTGAAGAGCTGGTAGATAAAGGTCATGCCTTCTACTGTTTTGCGACTGCGCAAGAGTTAGATGAAATGCGTGCTGAACAGCAGGCACGTGGTGAATCACCACGTTACGATGGCCGTGGTTTGAAACTCTCTAAAGAAGAAGTCGCACGTCGTCTGGCAGCTGGCGAACCGCATGTGATTCGTATGAAAGTGCCAACTGAAGGTATATGTACCTTCAATGATATGTTGCGTGGTGAAGTAGAAATTCCATGGGCGCAAGTCGACATGCAAATTCTGTTAAAAACAGACGGTCTGCCAACTTATCATTTGGCAAACGTGGTCGATGATCATCTGATGCAAATCACCCATGTGATTCGCGGTGAAGAATGGATTCCTTCTGCACCGAAACACCAATTGCTATACAAATACTTTGGTTGGGATATGCCAGTGCTGTGCCACATGCCACTACTGCGTAACCCGGACAAATCAAAACTGTCTAAACGTAAAAACCCGACGTCTATTAACTACTATAAAGACATCGGTGTATTGCCAGAAGCCCTGTTGAATTACTTGGGTCGTATGGGCTGGTCAATGCCAGATGAGCGTGAAAAATTTACACTGACTAAGATGATTGAACACTTTGACATTAATCGTGTTTCTCTTGGCGGCCCGATCTTTGATGTTGAAAAATTAAATTGGCTGAATGGTCAGTGGATTAAGGCACTTTCTCCAGCTGAGCTTCTGGATACCTTGCTGACCTGGAAAGCTGATCGTGCCAAATTAGAAGAAATTGCTGCTGCGATTCAACCACGTATCAACCTGTTGTCAGAAGCGGTGAACTGGTCAGCGCATTATTTCAACCATTTCCCTACGCTGTCTAAAGAACAGTTTGAAAGCAAAAAACTGACTGAAGAACAGGTACGTCAAAGTTTGCAGTTTGCAATTTGGCGTCTGGAAAGCCTGTTTACCTGGAATAATGATACGGTCAGCCAAACTCTGATGGATCTTGCCAATCAGATGGGCATCAAGTTGCGTGACTTTATGCCAGCCTTCTTTATTGCCATTGCCGGTTCAACTGCATCTACGCCAGTGATGCAAACCATGGTGACGATTGGACCGGACCTGACCTTTGCCCGTCTGCGTCATGCCCTGGAAATTGTCGGTGGTCCAAGCAAAAAAGAGCTGAAAGTCTGGGAAAAACTTAATGAAAGCTTAAAATTGCCGAAAAATGATGCAGTTGATGAAGCTTAATTAAATTTTTAGTTGACGTGTGAACGTTATATCCATAATATAGCGCTCACACAGACTGGGGTCATAGCTCAGTTGGTAGAGCGCTACAATGGCATTGTAGAGGTCAGGAGTTCGATCCTCCTTGACTCCACCAAAAGTCTTGCTTTACTTGTGTATTTGCCTCATTTGTCCCTATCGTCTAGAGGCCTAGGACATCGCCCTTTCACGGCGGTAACCGGGGTTCGAATCCCCGTAGGGACGCCATATTCAAGATCACTATAATATATTAGGGTGATCTTAATAAAAAAACCCAAGCATTGCGACTTGGGTTTTTTATTGTCTGAAATTTATTATGATAACTTTGAGCCACTTTTGGCTTTCTGTATGATTAAGATTAAAATAGACAAAATTGAAAAATTCTGGAGTTGCAATGCAATACCGTTGTCCGAAATGTCAAAGTCCTAAAATTATGCCGCTTGCACAACCAGGTCAGCCAGCAGCACGTCCAGTCGTGCCAAAAAGCTTGGTACTTCTTGTACCTGCCCTATTTGTCTTACTTCTGCTGGTGATCATCAGTATTGGTATGTGGATTTTTGGTGACGGCGCAGGCACTACCCTACAGACTGCGACAGTAATTGTATTCGTGATCTGTCTGATTGCAGGCTTTCTGTTCTATAAAGACTTGCCTGACTTTAAAATCTCTATGCAGGCATTCATGCAAAGCCAGAAAAAATGGAAATGCCGTGAATGTAATCATGAATGGGAAATCTGATTTTTCTCTTTCATATTTAAGGCTGCTTCGGCAGTCTTTTTTATGCCTTTCATTAGATTAGTTTTATCGGATTATCTAAAAATTTAAAAACATCATCAGACAAACTGGTGTAATTTATTCTCATAAAAAAGGATTCCAATTTATTGCAGGGATGCAGCATAAAGGAATAATAAAAATGCTTAAAAAAATTATAAATTTTCTATTTTCTTGTAATGATCCACCTATTCCATTCATTGAGGAGCAACCAAGTGAAGCAGATACTTATTATTTGCAGGCTTTACAATATGAGTCACTGTGCATGACCCTGCAACAACTACAGGCTATACCAGAGATTAGCCAACGCCTAACCCCAAAACACATCTATCAACGCAATGCTGTCTGGAACTACCTGAGTGCAGGGTTAAGAGGACATATGGAAGCACAATATCGACTTGGCGTGTATTATTTGCATGGGAAACTAGGTTTAGATCAAAATGATGAACAGGCCAGATTATGGTTAGATAAAGCCAAACAGCAAAATCATAGTAAGGCTGCACAACTTTTATCAGAAATAGAAAGCTGAAGAACTTAAGAATATAGGATAAAAAACCAGCCCTAGGGCTGGTTTTTTGCGCTTTAGTTAAGCACCAATTTTGCGGTATTTCTGACGTTTCGCAACAAGGTCATCACCATCGCGTTTACGACGGTATTCTTCGAATTCTGCATAGTTACCGGTGAAGAATTCAGGTGTTTCACCTTCGAATGACAAGATGTGCGTTGCAATACGGTCAAGGAACCAACGGTCATGCGAGATCACCATCACTGTACCCGGGAAGACAAGAATCGCGTCTTCCAGTGCACGTAAAGTTTCGATGTCCAAGTCGTTTGACGGTTCATCGAGTAAGATTACGTTAGCGCCCATTTGCAGGATTTTTGCAAGCTGTAAACGGTTACGCTCACCACCGGACAACTGACCGACACGTTTTTGCTGATCTTGGCCTTTAAAGTTAAAGCGACCGATATACGCGCGAGACGCGATTTCGTATTCACCAATACGTAAGATATCTAAACCGCCAGAAACTTCTTCCCAAACAGTTTTGTTGTTATCTAAGGTGTCACGAATCTGACCTACATAAGCAACTTTAACTGAATCACCTAAAGTTACTGTACCCGTATCAGGTTGTAATTCGCCTGTCATCATACGGAAGAGTGTGGTTTTACCCGCACCGTTTTCACCGACGATACCCACAATCGCAGCAGGCGGTACAACAAACGATAAATCTTTATAGAGCGTACGATCACCAAACGATTTGCTGATACCTTCAACTTCTACAACCTTGTTACCTAGACGTGGACCAGGTGGAATGTAAATTTCAGATGTTTCATTACGTTGCTGGAATTCGCGCGAGTTAAGCTCTTCAAAGCGTTCCATACGTGCTTTGTTTTTCTTTTGCTGACCTTTTGCATTAGAACGAACCCATTCAAGTTCTTTCTTAAGCGCTTTAGCAAAAGATTCTTCTTGCTTCTGTTCCTGCTCTAAACGGGCATTTTTCTGCTCTAACCAAGAAGAGTAGTTGCCTTGGTATGGAATGCCCATGCCACGGTCAAGTTCAAGAATCCACTCTGCTACGTTATCCAGGAAGTAACGGTCATGCGTAATCGCAACGATGGTACCTGGGAAGTCTTTCAAGAAACGCTCTAACCAGGATACAGATGATGCATCCAAATGGTTCGTCGGTTCGTCTAGAAGTAACATGTCTGGTTTAGACAGAAGCAGACGGCAAAGTGCAACACGACGGCGCTCACCACCAGACAATTTAGTTACATCAGCATCCCAAGCTGGCAAATTTAATGCAGCTGCAGCCTGTTCAAGCTGGTTATTCAGGTTATGCGCATCCCAAGTCTGAATAATCGCTTCTAGCTTTTCTTGCTCTTTTGCAAGTGCATCGAAATCTGCATCTTCTGCTGCATATTCAGCGAAAACTTCATCCAAACGTGCCAAAGCATCAAGTGCTTCACGTACGCCATCTTCAACATTACCACGAACGTCTTTGGTTTCATCCAAAGGTGGTTCTTGCTCCAGATAACCGATTTTGATACCCGGTTGCGCACGAGCTTCACCAGAGAAATCTTTATCTACGCCCGCCATAATACGAAGCAAAGTAGATTTACCCGCACCGTTCAGACCAAGCACACCAATTTTTGCGCCTGGGAAAAATGATAAGGAGATATCTTTGAGGATTTCGCGCTTCGGCGGAACCATCTTGGATACTCGGTTCATCGTATAAATATATTGGGCCACGTAGGACTCCTCAATTGAAAAACCAGATGGGGAAAAAATGAATTTCCCCTGCTCAATCATGAGCGAAAAAATAATCGGCTATTATACGCAGAATGTCTACAAAACATAAGCCATTCCGGTGAAGTTAATGCCTTGTTACAAGTTTAATCCTGTTTATTTTTCAAACAGAATTTTTAGTACCTGAACTTGCATTATTTTGTTGATGTTATATCGTTAATTAAGATATTCATCTGAATAAATATGCACTTTTCTTCATATTTCAAGTGCTAATATTTGAGCAACTTTATTAAAGCAAAACACAAAGAAGACTAACGATCATGACTTATAAAGCAGAAACTTTAGCAATTCACGCAGGTTATAGCCCGGAACCAACCACCAAAGCTGTTGCGGTGCCAATTTACCAGACTACCTCTTATGCCTTTGACAATACCCAGCATGGCGCAGACCTGTTTGACCTGAAAGTTCAAGGCAATATTTATACCCGTATCATGAATCCGACCACAGCGGTACTGGAACAGCGTATTGCTGCGCTAGAAGGTGGTATTGGCGCACTGGCATTGGCATCCGGTATGGCTGCGATTACCTATGCGATTCAGACCATTGCTGAAGCTGGGGATAATATTGCTTCAGTATCTACTTTATATGGTGGCACCTATAACCTGTTTGCACACACCCTGCCAAAGCAAGGCATTGAAGTCCGCTTCTTTGACTATCAAAACCCGGAAGCACTGCGTGGTCTGATTGACGACAAAACCAAACTGGTTTTTGTGGAATCAATTGGTAACCCACTCGGCAACATTATCGACTTGGAAGCGATTTCAAAGATTGCGCATGAATACGGCGTACCCGTGATTGTCGACAACACTGTAGCAACTCCTGTCTTGCAGAAGTCTTTTGATTTCGGTGCAGATATCGTGGTGCACTCGCTGACCAAATATATTGGCGGGCATGGTAATTCAATTGGCGGCATTATTGTCGATAGCGGCAAGTTTCCATGGGGTAAACATGCAGCACGCTTCCCTGCCCTGAATACACCTGACCCAAGCTATCATGGCGTAAACTACGTTGAAGCTTTGGGTGAAGCAGCCTATATTGCCCGTGCCCGTGTCGTGCCATTACGTAATACTGGTGCTGCGATCAGCCCGCAAAATGTATTTTTAATTTTGCAAGGCCTGGAAACTTTAAGTCTACGTATGGAACGTCATACTGAAAATGCACTTAAAGTTGCGGAATATTTGCAGCAGCATCCGAAAGTAAAATGGGTCAATTACGCTGGCCTGAAAGATCATCCTCAACATGCTTTGGCACAGAAATATGTGAAAGGGAAACCGTCTGCAATCTTAACCTTTGGGGTAGAAGGCGGTCGTGAAGGCGGTGCGCGTTTTATTGATGCTCTGCAGCTGTTCACCCGTCTGGTCAATATTGGAGATGCCAAGAGTCTGGCCTGCCATCCGGCCACTACGACTCATCGCCAGCTTAATCCAGAAGAACTTAAATCGGCTGGCGTGAGTGAAGATATGGTTCGTCTTTCTATCGGGATTGAACACATTGATGACCTGATTGCTGATCTGGAACAGTCACTCGCAGCCGTTTAAGCCCTCTTTTAAAGCAAAAAACTCCATCATTTCTGATGGAGTTTTTTTATCTGGCTTTACTTTTCATGAGCTTTATCTTATGGTTAGATCACAATAAAAATTAATTGAAACGTAGTTTAAAAATAGAGCAATTACTCTAAAATTTCTCTTATTTTCAACAACTTAATCTCTGGATTTTCCTGCATAATTCGTTATCATATACAGACTTCATTGTGTACGAACTTTCGTGCATACCTACGTACAAACCAAATAAGAAAAAACGTAAACCTACAGCATATTTCAGGAATAACAAACGTGAAATCCAGACTACAGAAACATCTACTGAAACGAGTTCAAGGCAAAACCATCCTCATTACGGGTGCATCCAGCGGCATTGGCCTGACAGCAGCACACCGTCTGGCAGATGCAGGTGCACATGTCCTGCTAGTAGCACGTACCAAAGAGACTCTGGACCAGGTAAAAGAAGAAATTGAAGCAAAAGGCGGCATGGCAACAGTTTTTCCGTGTGACCTGAATAATCTGGACGCCATTGATGAAGTATCCAAACAGATTCTGGCTTCTGTTGATCACATTGATATTCTGATTAACAATGCCGGTCGCTCGATCCGTCGTGCGGTACATGAATCTGTAGACCGCTTCCACGATTTTGAACGTACCATGCAGCTAAACTATTTCGGTGCTGTGCGTCTGGTGATGAACATCCTGCCACATATGATGATTCGTCGTCAGGGTCACATCATCAACATCAGTTCGATTGGGGTATTGGCAAATGCGACCCGCTTCTCTGCTTATGTGGCATCGAAAGCAGCCTTGGATGCATTTAGTCGCTGTCTGTCTGCAGAAGTCAATTCACATAAGATCGCAATTACTTCTATCTATATGCCATTGGTACGTACGCCAATGATTGCACCAACTAAGATCTATAAATATGTTCCGACGCTTTCTCCTGAAGAAGCATCTGATCTGATTGCACATGCAATTGTGAAACGACCGAAAAAAGTTGCTACCGGTTTGGGCCGTCTAGCTTCAATTACTTATGCAATTGCACCAGACATTAACAATAAACTGATGTCAATCGGCTACAACCTGTTCCCAAGTTCATCTGCCTCTGTAGGTCAGCCACAGAAGCTGAACTGGGTACAGAAAGCATATGCACGTATCTTCCCGGGTGAGCACTGGTAAGTTCAGGCGAAAATGCAATTTGAACCAAGCCGCCTGCTGGCGGCTTTATTATTTTGATCGGCTAACAATCAAGATACCCTGAGTTATCACGACAGATCCTGTCATTTCAGATGCAGATTTTTGCCGCAAATGATCTCAGATCACGTACACTATCGGACGGATATTTGATCCGCATGTATTAAACATTTAGATATTGATTCAACAGATGGACACCCTTATGAATAACCTGCAATGGCTCGATGAAGTAAAATTTAACGAACAAGGACTTGTACCTGCCATTGCCCAGCATCATCAAACCGGTCGTGTATTGATGGTGGCGTGGATGAACCGGGAAGCACTGGCACTGACAGCTGAAAAAAATCAGGCCGTGTATTTCTCTCGTTCCCGCAGCAAGTTATGGCATAAGGGCGAAGAATCTGGTCATTTCCAGACAGTGCATGAAATCCGTCTGGACTGTGATGCTGACGTGATTGTGCTGCAAATCGAACAGCATGGTGGAATTGCCTGTCATACTGGTCGTGAATCTTGTTTCTATCGCAAACTGACGCCGAATGGCTGGGAAATTGTCGATGCACAAATCAAAGATCCTGCAGCGATCTATGTTGAAAAATCCACTAACCCGCATACCATGGCGATGAATGCTTCTAATGCCCAATCAGAACAGGTTGAGGTCTTGTCTTATCTGGGTCAGATGATGGCCGAACGTAAGCAGGCTGATCCCGATTCATCTTATGTTGCCAAACTCTATTACAAAGGCTTAAATAAAATTCTGGAAAAAGTCGGTGAAGAAAGCTTTGAAACCGTAATTGCTGCCAAAGACTTTAAAACTGAAGCAACCGAAGACAATAAAAATGACCTGATCTATGAAGTGGCAGATCTGTGGTTCCATACCATCGTGATGCTGGGCTATTTCGACCTTGATCCACAACTGGTTTTAAATGAACTGGCACGTCGTCAGGGCTTATCTGGTCTGGTTGAAAAAGCCAACCGTTCACACTAAGTTTGAATTTACCTGTGTCTGAGCCAATTAAACCGACCGCGACCTATGAGCAGGCGACTGCCATTGATAACGCTCGTCTGGGCAAATCTTTTAAAGTGATTGCCTATGCCGGCACAGGTAAAACCACAACTTTACAAATGATCAGCGATGCCATGCCGCAGCGGCGTGGCATGTATCTGGCATTTAACAAATCCATTGCTGCGGAAGCACAAAATAAGTTCCATCGTGGTGTGGACTGCCGGACTTTCCACTCATTGGCCTATCGCAGTGTTCCACGTGGAGTCACGGATAAACTGCGCCTGCCCCGCCTCAGTCCAAGCTTCATTGCCAAGGAATATCGCCTTGAGCCGATGACCTTGCGCCGCATGATGGGTGGCCGTTATGAAAAATATGTCATGATGCCTTCGCGTTTGGCCAGCCTGGTTGCGAATGCGGTCGGTTATTTCTGTTCAACCAGTTCTCAATACCCTGCTCCACGGCATATTCAGGCACCAAGCTGGTTACATCCGGACGATGTCGAAGCCCTGCAAAAGAAACTCTATCCTGCGGTTGAGCGTCGCTGGCTGGAATCGATTGATCCGAATCATCAGGCCGGAATCGGACATGATATTTATCTGAAACTCTGGGCATTGTCAGAACCGAATATTCCAACGGATTATGTACTGTTTGATGAAGCTCAAGATGCTGATCCCCTGATGCTGGGCATTTTGCTAAAACAGCGCAGCACCCAGGTGATTTATGTCGGGGATGCGCACCAGCAGATTTATGCCTGGCGTGGTGCAGTCAATGCCATGCAGCAACTGCCATTACCAGAATCCCGCCTAACTACCTCATTCCGTTTTGGTCCTGAAATTGCCCTGAATGCCAATGCAATTTTGGGAGCCTTGAATGAAACCGTGCCCTTACTCGGTAATCCGCATCTGAACTCTAAAGTAGTGAATAAACCACATACCAAAATGCGTGATGCGATTTTATGCCGTACCAATGCCCGAGCCATGGAACTGCTGCTTGCTGGACTTGTGCGTGGTGAAAAGGTCAGTTTGCAGGCCGATCATGTCAAGCTGAACCGTTTTGTCGAAGCGGCTGCCATGCTGAAACAGGGCAAACGCGTGGTGGATGTACCTGAACTGGCTTGGTTTAACTCCTGGCATGATGTACATGAATATTGCGAGACCAATGAAGGCAGTGACATTAAACCTTTGGTGAAACTGGTTGATGAGCATGGTACTGATCCGCTGAAAACTGCGCTGGCCAAGATCACGCCAATCGGACAGGCCGACTACATCATCTCCACCGCCCACAAAGCCAAAGGACTGGAATGGGACCGGGTCCATATTGAAGATGACTACCAGTTTAAATTAAATGAAAAAGATCACAAGATTAGTGATGAAGAGTTAAGACTGCTTTACGTGGCCTGTACACGTGCTAAAGTAAGCTTAAATATTCACCACATTTATGACCTGATTCAGCAGCTAAAAATTAAAATGCCTCTATCATTACGGCAGGCAGCAGGCTAGTACGGCATGGATGTAGGCATCACGATACAGGTGGTCTATGCAAGTCGAATCCATACAACTCAAACATACCCTGCATTTTTCTGATATCCAGCTTGAATTTAAATATCATAAATTGCCTGTTACCTTAATTCTCGGTGATCAGGGTTCGGGTAAAACGGCGCTGCTGCGTAGCACCTATCAGGCACTGACCTGGTTCGCTGCGCGCTATCGTGACCTGCGTACTGCCGGTATGGTGATGCTGGATCAGGACATCATGCAACATCGTCTGCAATCCAAGATCAATATTCAGGTCCGTTTTCCTGAAGAAATTGGCTCTTTTGCAGAAAGTAGCGATCAACAGCAATCTGCTACCCAGCAGTGCAGCTGGCAGCTTTATAAAACTTTAAATAGTCAGGGTGTGGGACTGAGTAAGGTAGATACATCGCAACTCGAAGCGATGGTCACGTTGTATCAGAAAGCCCTCGCCAAAGATCCAATACTGGGCTTACCGCTGATTGCCTATTATCCGTCTGAGCGTTTTGTCAATGAAATCAATCTACTCAGTAAAAACAATCCGGCGATTTTACAGACGGTGTATGCCTATGAAATTGCAGCTATTCCCTTCACGACTTTTACCCGTTTTTTTGAATGGTTCCGGGAAATCAGCGACATTGAAAATGCGCAAAGTGCGCAGATTCTAGAGCAGATCCTGAGCCGCGCTTCGCAGCAGGATAAAAAACACAATATGGATGAACTGGTCAAACATATTGAACATGCCCAGATCCAGGTGAATACTCCGAGTTTAAATAGCCTGCGTGAAGCTTTGTCGATCGTTCTGCCTGAAGTCAGCAATCTCTATTTGCAGTACCAACCTAAAATGCAGCTGATGGTGAGCTACCAAGGACAAACCCAGACTTTACAGCAATTACCGAATAGCATCCGCAACTGGATTGCCTTAGTTGGAGATATTGTGCGTCGCCTGTGTCTGCTCAATCCGAAAAGCCTGTTTCCGTGCAAGGAAGGCAGTGGCATTCTACTGATTGATGCGATTGATCATCAGCTGGATCAAGAAATGGCAGCAGTCATTCTGTCTCGTCTGCATCAAGCCTTTCCTGAACTGCAAATCATTGTGACTGGTAACCGTCCTGAGTTACTGGAACAGGCAGCAGATTTTCAATGTTTGTGTCTTGAAGATAAACAACTCTATCCAGTTCAAGTTGATACAGTCCCAGCGCAATTTGATCAACTCTATGCCAATTTAGGCCTGGGTCAAGAAACCTTGAATACTGAAGAAATCACACTGATTGACCCCGAACTTGAACAAGTAACGCCACTTTCAATCTTGCAACTGATTCAGCAAACATTGAATGAAGAGCAGCAACAGGAGTTGCTACGTTTACTGAATCAGAATGACCGGAAAATTCCTCAAATTCCGTTTTAAGCGAATAAGCTGGCTCTTGAATTAACTTGATTTAGTTTTTCTGAATGCCTCCTCATTGAGTCGGGTCTTCAAGACTGTCCATTTTTTTCAATAGAATCTTCAAGTTTGATCTTTATTTTCAGTTCAATCCGGTCGATGTGCTCAAGCATGCACCCCATGTTTTTATGGGGTCACCGTATAATTGTTAAGTCGTACACAAAAAGATTGATGTTGTTGTTATCCTGTAATATGATCGGAATTACTTGCATTTTTCATTGTAAAATCGGAATTTGCTATCGTTTATAAGTTGCGCAATACAACTGTTTTTATTCTTTGAATACGATTTGGCTTTCAAGATTGAGAAATTTGGGCTGCTCCTTGCATTCCTGTAATCCTTGAAAGATAAAGATTCACCCTAGGTTCATGACGACCTAATTCACGACAATGGATACGAGTGTGCTGCCGATTATTATATTGTTACCGTTAGTATTAGGCACAACCCTTGTCTCGTGGCTGAAAAGATTTTCGCGCGGGGTAACGGCCTTAGGGGCCATTGGTGTCAGCCTCAGCAGTTTTGCATTATTACTCAGCCAGGCGCCTGCGGTGCTAGATGGCGCAGTCATTAGCGAAAGCTGGTCATGGCTGCCTCAACTTGGTATTGATTTCAGTTTCCGCCTGGATTCTCTGGGGCTATTATTTGCTCTGCTGATCAGTGGCATCGGCACCCTGATTTTTATTTATGCCTACTATTATTTAAGTCCGAAGAACTCGCTCAGCAAACTTTATATCCTGCTGATGCTGTTCATGGCAGCGATGCTCGGCATTTCCTTGTCGAATAACCTGATTATTTTATTAATTTTCTGGGAACTGACCAGTATCTCCTCGTTCTTGCTGGTTGGTTACTGGAGCAATTATGAAGTGGCCCAACGTGGCTCACGCATGGCGTTAACCATTACCGGCATGGGTGGTCTAGCAATGCTGGGTGGTTTCGTTTTACTGGGCGAGATCACAGGAACTTATCAGATTGATCAGATCCTTGGGATGACCGAGCTGATCCAATCGCATAGCCTGTTTGTACCTACCCTGCTGCTGATTTTGCTTGGTGCCTTTACCAAAAGTGCGCAGTTTCCTTTCCATTTCTGGCTGCCAAATGCCATGGCAGCACCGACACCAGTATCTGCTTATCTGCATTCTGCCACGATGGTAAAAGCGGGCTTATTTCTGGTCGCACGCTTGCTGCCAATTTTTGCTGGCGCGGCACTCTTCCATAATATTGTTACCTTTATCGGTCTATTTACCCTGTGCATGGCAGCCTTTTTTGCCATCTTTAAGGAAGACCTGAAAGGCTTGCTGGCCTATTCGACCATCAGTCATCTTGGTTTAATCATGTGTCTGCTGGGGATTGGTTCACCACTCGCGGTGGCTGCTGCAATTTTCCATATCATTAACCATGCAACCTTTAAAGCTGCACTGTTTATGATTGCCGGCATTATTGACCATGAATCGGGTACACGTGACTTACGCAAGTTGTCCGGCTTATGGCAATTACTGCCTTTTACTGCAACACTTACCATGATCACTGCTGCCTCAATGGCAGGTGTCCCATTAACGAATGGTTTCCTGTCCAAGGAAATGTTCTTTACTGAACTGCTGGCCAACCTAAGTGGTCCAGTAATGATTGGCTCTGCCATTGTCGCGACTTTAGCCGGTATTTTCGCGGTAGCCTATTCGATTCGTCTGGTCCACGGTGTATTCTTCGATGGTCCAATTGGACGCCATGTACCGAATAAAAATGCACATGAACCCCCATTTGGCATGCGTGCGCCAGCAACTTTACTGGCAACCTTATGTATTCTGGTCGGTATTTTGCCTGCCTTACTAGTTGAGAAAATTGTTAATAGCACTACCCGGGCTGCTACACAAAACCTGGCGTTTGAAGGTACCCACCTTGCCATCTGGCATGGTTTTAACCCACCACTCTTAATGAGTGTAATCGCCCTGATTGGTGGAATCCTGTTCTATTTCTCGCTGGCCAAAGGTGGCTTGATTCGTGAAATTGATCTTGATCCGAGCTTGGGCAAATTTCAGGGCCGGATTTTATTTGATCTATTCTTAAAGTCATTATTGCTAAATTCACGTCGTTTCCGCCGTGCCACCGAAAATGGCAAACTGCAAAGCTATCTGCTGTGGATTGTGATCTTTACCATAGGTCTGGTTGCTGTACCTTTGCTGACTCATCAGATTGGTACTGGCGCACGTGAACTGACCCATGCACCGGCTTTAGCGATTATCTTATGGCTGCTGTTATTCTCAGCCTGCTGGATGATGCTGTGGTTCCATCACGAGCGGATTAAAGCCGTACTGATCAGCGGTGCAGTCGGTCTGGTCGTGACCATGATCTTTATCGGTTTCTCGGCACCAGATTTAGCCCTGACCCAGATTACCGTTGATGTAGTTACCACAGTATTGCTGCTGATGAGCCTGTCTCTATTACCACAGCTCACCCCTTATGAATCCAGCCCGACCCGACGCTGGCGTGATGCCATTATTGCAATTACAGGTGGTCTGAGTATTGCCTGGGTAGCCTGGCTCGTTATGACACGAGATCATAATTCAATTTCCTGGTTCTTTGCCCAGCAGTCAATTCCGCTCGGCGGCGGCACCAATGTGGTGAACGTGATTCTAGTGGATTTCCGTGGTTTCGATACCTTCGGTGAAATCACCGTACTCGGTATTGCGGCGATTGGCGTATTGAGCCTGATGGATGGTATGCGTGCCCATGGTACTACCATTACTCAAGGTTTGACTTATCGTTTTAACCCCTCCCCGCTGATGCTGCGAATTACTGCTTCCTGGATTTTGCCAGTTGCACTGGTGGTGAGCCTGTATATTTTCATGCGCGGCCATAACCAGCCTGGCGGTGGTTTTATCGCAGGCCTGGTGACTTCTTTAGCCTTGATTATTCAGTACATTGCCATCGGTCAGGACCATGCAGAAAAAATGCTTGGTGCCAAATCTGGTCGTCTCTATGAAATCTGGATTGGTAGCGGTTTGATGTTTGCTGGCCTAACTGGTGTTGCTGCTTGGTTCTGGTCACGTCCATTCCTGACCAGTGCACATATTTATGTCCATCCCCCAATACTGGGTGATATGCATCTGGCTTCTGCAGCGCTGTTCGACGTCGGGGTTTATGTCACCGTGGTCGGCGCGACCATGTTAATGATTTCTGTGCTTGGGGATTCACGTCACTCGTCTATGACTGGCCCGGTACCAAGAGGATAATGCAATGATCAGTCTAGAATTTTTATTGGTCTCTGCAATTGGACTCCTGACAGCAACCGGGATCTACCTAATCCTGCGAGCCCGTACCTTCCCTGTAGTATTGGGTCTGGCAATGATCGGTTATGCCGTCAACCTGTTTCTGTTTGCCATGGGACGTATTCAGCTCAATGCACCTGCAGTCCTTACAGAAACCACCAAAACTACGGACCCACTGCCACAGGCATTGGTACTGACTGCTATTGTAATCGGATTTGCCACCACGGCATTCATTGTTCAGCTGGCACTTCGCAGCCGTTATGAATCAGGGACAGACCACGTTGATTCCAAAGAAGAAATACCAAACCATGACCCACGTGAGGATGAGCCTTAATGACTGATCTTTATAATTTCTGGGTCCAACATACACCTATTTTCAGTATTCTCCTGCCAGCATTCACTGCATTCATTCTGCTGTTATTAGGCAATCCTGGTGCAGGTTCACTGGCAACAGACTGGCGTCAACCTTGGCGTCGTGGCATCAGCCATGTCTCGACGCTGCTCGGCCTGGTGGTTTCGATCAGTTACTTGATAAGCACCAGTCAGGGACAAATCAGTGTTTATACCCTAAGTGAATGGTCTGCTCCATTTGGAATTGTACTGGTTCTGGATCAGCTGTCTGCCTTGATGCTGGTATTGACCTATGCACTGGCTGTGCCGATTATCTGGTATGCCAGTCGTGACTGGGACATGCGCGGGCGTTATTTCCATGCCATGATGCATTTCCTGCTGATGGGACTCAGTGGAGCTTTCCTCACAGGTGACTTGTTCAACCTGTTTGTATTCTTTGAAATCCTGTTGATGGCATCTTATGTCCTGCTTCTGCATGGTCAAGGCAAGGCTCGTTTCCAGCTGGGTATTCACTATGTCACAATTAACTTGCTGGCTTCTGCCCTGTTTCTGATTGGCTTAGGCATGATCTATGGCAGTGTCGGCAGCCTAAATATGGCCGACGTTGCCCGACTGATGCCAACGCTGGAAAATGATCAGCATAAAATTGCAGTCGCTGGTGCACTGCTGTTATTTGTGGTGTTTGGGATCAAGGCTGCCATGCTGCCTGTCGGCTTCTGGCTTCCGAAAACGTATGCAGTGGCAACCACACCGGTAGCAGCCCTGTTTACCATCATGACCAAGGTGGGTATTTATGCCATCCTACGGGTCAATGGTACGGTCTTTGATGATGAATACAGCCATCAGATTCTGATGAACTGTCTGATGGTCATCGGTCTAATCACCTCCTTATATGGTGCTGTGGCTGCTATTGGCACAGATCGTTTGCGTCGCTTTATTGGTTTTATGCTGCTGTCTTCAGTGGGTACTATTCTGATTGCAATTGCCTTGAATAATTCAGCAGCTTGGGCTGGTGGTTTGTACTATATGGTGCACAGTACCGTGATTGCTGCTGCTTTCTATATGCTTAGCGGCTGGATCACCTCTCAGCGTGGTGAATTTAAAGATCATTTTAAAATCGCACCACAGATGAAACAGAATACCTTGGTATCGATAGTCTACTTTATCATTGCTTTGATGATGGCGGGTCTGCCACCATTTAGTGGTTTCTTCGGTAAGGTCTTTATCTTGCAAGCGACGACAGGCTCGCCTTATCAGATGATTATCATTATTACGGTGCTACTGGTTAGCTTGCTGAGTATTCTAGCCTTTACCCGGGTTGGTTTTATCCTGTTCTGGCGCGCCAGCAAACCGGATGATAATGTCCATTCTGAAGCCTTTACCCAGTACGAAACCCTGCCAAGCCGGGCACCTTTGCGTAATGATAAGGTGATTTACCTGTTGCTCGCCGGACTGACAGCCTATGTGGTATTTGCTTCACCTGTCTATAATTATGTGTATCGCACTGCTGTACAAATTAAAGATAATCCAGTCTATGAAGCGGCATTATTGAAACGTGATGCTGAAGGCAAGGTCATTAGCGTGCAGCCATTTGATCCGGAATATTTGCCTGAAACCAAATATGGTGGGGAAAATCCAGATCCAAATGCACATCTGATTCCATATGTAATTTCACCGGCAACTTTAGAAGGTGAAAATATTTCTGAATTCAAACAGCGTCAGATCAATGAACAGTATATTGAACAGAAAAATGCGCCAAGTGATAACCAGCTTAAACCGCAGGAGGGACCATAATGAAAGCATCGTTCTTACGCCGCTGGTTCCCTCATCCACTGGTTTCCGTCATTGTCGGAGTAAGCTGGTCTTTACTCAATCATAGTCTGGATGCCGGTACACTCGTCACCGCATTAGTCCTTGCAGTACTAATCCCACGAATGGTATTCCGGTTTATTGACTACACACCGAATATTCACTGGCTACCCGCCATTCGTCTGTTCTTTGTGGTGATCTGGGACGTTATTGTTGCCAATATTAAAGTCGCTATTCTGGTCTTAGGGCCAACCAAGAATTTGCATCCCAAATGGTTCCGTGTTCCTTTGGATACTGAACATGAAGAAGTAAATGCCTTACTGGCAATGATCATTACCACAACGCCAGGTACAGTATCTGCCGGAATTGATCAGGATCGTGGCGACATTCTGGTGCATGCCTTAAGTACCGACGATGAAGCTGCTGAGATTGAAGTTATCAAACAGCGCTATGAACGTCCACTGATTGAGATTTTTAGCGCTCAGACTGGAGAAAATGCATGACGATTTTGCCTTATGCCTTACTGATTTGTCTGGGTGCCGTGACCATTTCCATGTTCCTGTGTCTGGCACGTCTGGTCATAGGACCCTCAATTGTGGACCGACTATTGGCTCTGGATACTCTGTTCCTGAATGCTACCTGTCTGGTCGTCATCCTCGGTATTTACTGGGCCAGTACCTTTATGTTTGAAGGTGCTTTACTCGTGGCAATGTTAGGTTTCGTCTCTACGGCTGCGCTGGCACGTTACTTTACCACTGGCCATGTGATCGATTAGGAGTTCTCAGATGCAATTATACCTAGAAATTCTGATCTCGATTTTCCTGCTGATTGGTTCATTCTTTATGCTGGTCGGCGGGATTGGTATGGTTCGATTACCCGACCTGTTTATGCGCCTGCATGCACCGACCAAGTCCAGCACTCTGGGCCTCGGTAGCTTTCTGATCGCTGCGATGATCTATTCTGCAAGCTTTGGTCGTTTTGGTTTTGCTGAAGTGCTGATTACCCTGTTTGCCTTTATTACAGCACCAGTTTCGGCCAATCTGATGGCTCAGGCAGCACTGCACTTACGTTTGCGCTCAATGAGTGGTGAAGTACCGGAAGCACTGGAACGTCCCCTACCCTGGCAGAAAACCCGTCGTCGTGCTTTTTTTGAAAAGAAAAACTGCGATGAGGATTTAAAATAGTAAGCGCTTTCATTTCCCTCTATTTTCCTTCTGGAAAAAAATAAAAAGAGGGTATAAATAAGCGAAACTCCTTTTTCTTTATTCCTCATGCCCAATAAAAAAGCCACCCGAAGGTGGCTTTTTTATTACACTTGATCAGTGTTTATTCTTCATCTTTCTTGTCTTCAGCTGGAGGTAAATCCTTCACAGCTTCAGCAATCAGACCAAACATATAGTTACCATATGCATTGGTTTTGTCGTAATGGAAACGCAGACGTGGCGTAATACGTGTCTTGATCCGACGGCTTAGTTCGTGGCGCAAGAAACCAGACGCTTTGTTTAACACATCCAGCGTTTCTTTATTTGCCGCTTCACTTTGCTCATCACCCAGTTCACGACCCATTACAGTCACATAAACTTCAGCATAGCCTAAATCAGGGCTGACTTTCACCGCCGAGATGGTCACCAGACCACCCAGACGTGGATCTTTAAGCTCCTGACGAATCAGTTCAGAGAGTTCTCTCTGAACCGTATCAGCCATACGCTTAAGACGCTGACTACCCGCCATTAAAGACTCCGTTTAATCAGTTGAACATCATACACTTCGATCTTGTCGAGAGGTTTGATGTCTTTATAGCCTTTCACTGCAAGACCACATTCCATACCGGCACGAACTTCTTCAACCACTTCTTTATAGCGACGTAGAGATTCAAGTTCACCCTGGAACACAACCACGTCATCACGTAATACGCGAATCGGTTTGTTACGGTGTAAAGTACCCTCAAGTACCATACAGCCCGCAGCTGCACCAAATTTACTAGAATGGAATACTTCACGTACTTGCGCAACACCAAGAATTGTTTCACGGTGTTCAGGTGCAAGCTTACCGCTCATGGCTGCTTTCACATCGTCGATCAATTGGTAGATTACTGAGTAGTAACGGATATCGATACTGTCAGCATCTGCTTTTTGACGCGCAGTGTTGTCGGCACGAACGTTAAAGCCTAGAAGTACAGCTTCAGAAGATTCAGCAAGTGTTACGTCAGACTCGGTGATTGCACCTACACCTGAACCAATAATACGTACTTTAACTTCGTCGGTTGCCAGGTCAGCAAGCGCAACGTGTAATGCTTCCAATGTACCACGTACATCAGTTTTCAGAACCACATTCACAATCGGCACATCTTTCTTGCCCATTGATGCCATGATGTTCTCAAGACGCATTGCAGATTGACGCTCAAGACGTTTTTGACGTTCACGATCCATACGCGCATCAGCAACTTCACGTGCTTTCTTCTCGTCATTTACCACAAGAACTTCGTCACCTGCCATTGGCGCTTCTGGAAGACCCAAGATTTCCACTGGAATCGAAGGACCTGCAGATTGAATACGTTTACCGTTTTCATCTGTCATGGCACGAACGCGGCCGTATGATGAACCTGCAAGAACAAGATCACCTACTTTCAAGGTACCGTTTTGTACAAGGATCGACGTTACTGCACCACGAGAGTTATCAACACGTGCTTCAATAACTACACCTTGTGCAGCACCTTCTTCAGAAGCTTTAAGCTCTAGAAGTTCAGCCTGAATTAAAATCAGATCAAGAAGCTCGTCGATACCGGCACCCGTGTGCGCAGAAACCATGGCCACAGGAACGTCACCGCCCCACTGTTCAGGCACGATTTCTTTGGTCGTCAATTCATTCAATACGCGATCTGGATCAGCAGATTCTTTATCCATTTTATTGATCGCAACGATGATTGGCGTACCCGCAGCACGCGCATGGTCAATTGCTTCAGCAGTTTGTGGCATTACACCATCATCTGCCGCCACAACTAACACCACGATATCAGTCGCTTTCGCACCACGTGAACGCATTGCTGTAAATGCTGCGTGTCCCGGAGTATCCAAGAAAGTGATGATGCCTTTATCAGTTGTTACGTGGTAGGCACCGATATGCTGTGTGATACCACCCGCTTCACCCGCAGCCACTTTGGCACGACGAATACGGTCAAGCAGCGATGTTTTACCATGGTCAACGTGACCCATGATGGTAACAACAGGTGCACGTGTAGATTGCACACCACGCGCCTCTTCAGCTTGTTCCATCAGCGTATCTTCTGCTGCAGTTTCAGAAACCAGTACCGGATTATGGCCCATTTCTTCAACGATCAGCGCAGCAACTTCTTGGTCAATCGCCTGGTTCTGAGTAACCAGTTCACCCATTTTCATCAGTGATTTGATAACTTCACGAACTTTAACTGCCATTTTCGCAGCCAGGTCAGCAACGACAATCGTTTCACCGATTTCAACGTCATAAACTTGTTTCTTAACAGGTTTTTCGAAGCCATGTTTGTTCGATTGACTTGTTTTCAGACCACGTTTATGTGAGTTATCACGGAAAGATTGCTCTTCACCACGACGACCGCCTTTCTTAGATGAGCGAGTATTATTCGTGTTCGTACCACGTTTAATTTCACGGTCTTCTTTTGCGAAAGAGTCTTCGTATGCTTGACCAACCAGACCAGCAGCAAGAGGAGAATCATCAACAACACGAATCGTTGCTGTGGTATCTTCCGCTGTGTACTTAGACGCCATTTGACGCATTTGTTCAAGCGTACGTTGTTGCGCTTCTTCAGCAGCCTTACGACGTGCAGCTTCTTCAACAGCTTTAAGTTGTGCTGCTTGCGCTTCACGTGCTTTTTTCTGTTCAGCAGTTTCAGTCGGTTTAACAACCTGCTTCACAATTGGTTTGTTTGTAGATTTGCGTTTTACAACTACAGCCGCTTTAGAAACTTCTTGCTTGTCGCTGGTTTGTTTCGCAGCAGCACGCATAGCTTCTAATGCTTTGCTGGCATTGTTTGCACCTGTTTTTGGTGCATCAGCTGGTTTCGGCGCTACTGGTTTTTGCTCAGCTTCAGCTTTTGCTTGCTGTTCAGCTTGCGCTTTTGCCAGTGCTTCTGCCTTGATTTGTTCTGGATCAGGCTTAGTA
>NZ_DFRO01000041.1:0-4851 GCF_002381195.1 Acinetobacter sp. UBA3461
AACAAATACAATAAAAGTTATTATTAATATATTTTATATATTATTATTTTAGAATATTTGATCAAAATTCAAAATATCCCGCTATTTTTTCTCCAGTTTTAAACCGAAGTCCAATTTAAACCATTTATTTTTACATTTAATTTTTATAGATTTACCGGCTATTTCAATTAAATGAACATAATTGTTTGATTATTTTTCAATCAAAATATCATTTTATAAAATAGAACTCTTATTTATGCCCTCTGCTTGGGTGTGTATTGTGCGAGGAAAATACCCACCAGAATCACCAGACCACCTATGGTGTGATAAACCGTCCAGGACTCACCTAGCCAAACATAGGCAATCAGCGCAGTAAAGACAGGCATCAGGTTCATAAAAATACTGCTGCGATTTGGCCCAAGCACCTGCACCGCCATCATCCATAGAAATGGTGCAGCAATCGATGGAAAAATCCCCGCATAAATAATACTGCCAGCATTATTGATATTGATGGCATCTAAACCTGTCCACAGAATCATCGGGATGTGCAGCAAAACACCAAAGCAGATCTGAATATACAGACTCTGAATTAAGGGAATCTGTATCTGCCATTTTTTCAGAAAAATTCCATAGCAGGCATAGAAGAATACCGCGATCAGCATCAAAACATCACCGATATAGGTATCACCAAAATTCAGCAAATTCCCCCACTGTCCCTGTGCCATGACATACATCAGACCACAGATCGACAAGAGACTGCCAATTACTGCTGTCACCGCAGGACGAATATGCAGGACAAAGATGCCGACAATGATGGTAAAGACCGGAATGAAGGCATTGATCAGGCCCATATTGGTCGCAGTAGTATAATGTGCCGAGGTATAAGCCAGACCTTGATACAACACCATTCCCAAGGCACTAAGTAAAGCCAGTTTACCCAGATAAGGTCGAATACTGCACCAGGAACGCATCACCTGCGGTAAAACAAACGGCGTCAGGATTAGTAAAGCCAGAATCCAGCGATAAAAACTGATACTTACTGGTGAAATGTAGTCAGCCACATAGCGATTCACGGTCATGTTCAATGACCAGATCAGTACTGCTGCCAATGGCAGTAAAAATGCCCACCACACTACCTTGTGTTGCTGTGTCATATACTCATCCATAAAGTGTAGGGTTCAGCATTGTCTGCAAGTCTAAGCCAGCAGCTTTTAATTCAACGCCGTATTGTGTAGCGCAAGCATAATTGATTTTTCACATAAAATTAATGCATGGATTTAAATTTACCCGACTGCCCTACATGTTTTTACTTGTACTCAGCCGGAATACCCGTTACAACATTCGACAGGATAAACACATCAAAAACAGGACTTCATATGAGTACTTCAGTCTACGACATTCCAGTATTAAGCATTCAGGGTGCAGAATTCACTCTCAATCAGTATCAGGGTAAAGTTTTGCTCATCGTCAATGTGGCATCTAAATGCGGCCTGACTCCACAATATGAAGGTTTGCAAAAGCTGTATAACGAGAAAAAAGCCGAAGGTCTGGAGATTCTAGGTTTCCCATCAAATGATTTCCTGGCACAGGAGCCAGGCAGCGAGAAGGAAATCCAGGAATTCTGTTCAGTAAATTATCAGGTCGATTTCCCGCTATTTGCCAAGATCCCGGTCGTTGGAGAAGCTAAACATCCTTTATATGCTGCTTTAACCCAAGCGATTCCTGAACGTACCGGTGAAGGCCCATGGTGGAAAGATCTGGTTGATTACGGCCTGACTCCAAACCAGCCACCTGAAGTGCTATGGAATTTTGAAAAATTCCTGGTCAATAAAAATGGTGAAGTAGTGGCTCGCTTTGCACCGGATATTACTGCAGATGATCCACGTATCATCGATGCAATTAATGCCGAATTGGCTAAATAATTTACAATAGTAATATAAGCATCTCTCACAGCTAGAGATGCTTATATTTTTTAATTAAAAAAAGATATGTATATTAATAAAATCATTCAATTTACTTCTTCTATTTTCCTTCTAGATTTTAATACTTACACTACACTTTCTTCAATTTCAAACACCTCTGCCAGCCTATGATGGGCTCATACACAAATAAACCGCCATAATGAAAGGTGAAGTATGAAAACGCTGGTGAAAGCAATTGTTTTATCGATCTCAACTGCACTGGTTGCTATTCCGGCCATGGCTGCGCCTCAGGATCATCATCAATATAGCAAGTCGCATGCTCAACAACAGCATCATGCTCCTCAATATCATCAGCTAAACAAACACCCAGCTCAACAGCATAAACAGGGTTATAAAAAAGTTGATCCATCACGTGACTGGCGAGTAGGTCAAAAAGTCCCAAACCAATACCAAAGCAAAATCTATAAAGTGGATCACAGCAAATATAAACGACTCAACAAGCCAGGTAGGAATCAGCAATGGATTAAAGTGAATGGCGACTACATTCTAATGAATGTGGTTAACGATAAGGTCATTAAAATTATCGCAGCTTAAACCCTGCTCTCCTCGGTGAAAAAAGAGCGCTTTGGCGCTCTTTTTTATGCTTGAATATCTATAGCGAGGCCTTTTTTGTTATTCATTTGCAACTCTCCGTATTTTCTACAAATTTCATCCCTATATTAATGGCCTGTAAGCAGTAAATGATGAGCACCCCAATGAAATTTAAGCAAATTCTCCAAAATAGCGTCCTACCTTTTGCCCTTTTTGCAGGTGCATTGAGTTTGCTGGGATGTGATCAGGTTTCTGCCCCTGCTTCATATACTGAAAAACCGGACCAACAGGATGTAGAAGAAGAACAGACAGCAGTATCAGAAAATACTGAAGTGCAGCAATCTTCTGCAGACCTTAAAAGTGGCAATATGTTCTACATCGTACGTGATGTGGCCGATTTGCAGTTAAAGGCTGGTGATTACGTGACTCAGCTGAAGCAAACCCAGACTGAACTGGAAACTGCGGTCAGTGAAAAAGATACTTCTCAATTGCAGAGCGCCGCAATGCAATTGCAACAGCAATTAAAAAGCTTTAACCAGACTTTAAGTGGCTTAAACTTGAAAAGTCAGGAAGTCGATCAGGTACGTAGCAACCTGATGAATGCCAATCAGCAAGCATTGGCATCTCCTTTCCTGAATGGCCGGATGGATTTCAGCCAGGTGGATTTCCAGAAGCTGGAAAAACAGATGGGAAATATCCAGTCTGAAATGATCAAGCTGGCCGCAATGATGATTCCTGAGAAACCATCCCAGGCAGCAGAACAGGAAAGTTGATCTCAGTTTTATAGATGACCCAGGCTCCTTGATAAACCAGTCACCAGACTGGTTTATTACTATTAAATATAGATTAATAGAAGAAGCGGTCTAAAAAGCCGCTTCTTTACTGGAAGAATAGGACAGAAAAGTCATTATTCTTTAGAGCTTTTCACGACGACTAAACGTTTTTGGGTGAATTCTCTGAAACCGTCGATCGATAATTCATGCCCATAACCAGAGTTTTTGATACCACCGAATGGCAGCTCTGGTGCGGTATCAGTAAACCAGTTAATCCAGATCATGCCGGTTTCAACTCGTGAAGCCAGTTTTTTGGCACGCTCGATATCTTGAGAATGAATCACACCGCCCAAACCATAATGCGAATCGTTGGCAATCGAAACGATTTCATCTTCATCCTTCGCGACATAAATCTGGGCAACCGGCCCAAAGAATTCTTCATACCAGGCCGGATTATCACGGCTGATATTTTCCAGAATTGTCGGCTCATAAAAGTTACCTGCATGCTCGATAGGCTTACCACCTGTCAGCACAGTAGCACCATGCGCTACCGCCTTATCGACCTGTTTGGTCAGTTTTTCCAGAGCGTCAGCTGATGATAAGGGTGCCAGTGTCGTTTCAGGGTCGAGTGGGTCACCAATTTTCAGTTCCTGAAAAGCTTTCAGCATACCTGCTTTAAATTCATCAGCGATTTTTTCATGCAAAATAAAACGTTTGGCCGCAGTGCAGACTTGGCCTGAGTTATTTACCCGGGCCTGACAGCCAATTTTAATGGCTTTTTCCAGATCAGCATCATCTAGCACAATAAAGACATCATTACCACCAAGTTCCAAGGTGGATTTTTTAATGTATTTACCGGCCTGTTCTGCTACGGCACTTCCGGCACCTTCTGAACCCGTCAAGGCTACACCCTGTACACGCGGATCAGCAATAATCTCTTGAACCTGATCAGAACTGATAAACAGGTTAATCCAGACACCTCTTGGTGCACCTGCTTCCAGCACCAGCTTTTCAAAGGCTTCGGCACATTGCGGCACAATACCAGCATGTTTGGCCAGGACCGGATTGCCAATTGCGCAGTTTGGGGCAAAGACACGCATCAATTGATAGAACGGGAAGTTCCAGGGTTCAACGGCCATCACAATACCCAGAGGATGATACTCTACCCATGCTTCGCCGAGTTCCGTTTCATAAGACACCGGAGCTAGAAACTCTTTGGCGTGATCAGCAAAGTATTCGGCAATTTTGGCGCAAGATTCAATTTCCCCTTCACTCTGTTTAATCAGTTTACCCATATCCAGCGTCATGAGCTTCGCCAGTTCGGTTTTTTGTTCACGTAATTTTTGCGCGATATTCTTTAGTACTTCAATACGTTGATCAATCTGTTGTGGCCAGTCTGACTTGAGAATCTGTTCTGCCTGATCCAGCGCATTTTGTATATGCTCATCTGTATGTGGCGGATAGTCTTTCAATTTTTGATTGGTAAATGGTTTAATAGATTGATATGCCATGACTTTCCCTTTTCTTTAAATTATAAGTTTTGCTTGTTTTCGACCTCATTTAAATCAATTCAAACAAGCTTGCAT
>NZ_DFRO01000041.1:5065-54924 GCF_002381195.1 Acinetobacter sp. UBA3461
ATATCGTGTGGTACAAAATATAATTATACGGGTTGGTTAAAAAGCTATTTAACAGATCTAACAAGCGACTACTTTTTTTACTAGACTTATAAGATAAGTAGATTCAAACTGAATTTTTACAATAAAAAAACCACCCTTTCGGGTGGTTTCTTCAATCTTAAACCAGCAATTACATTGCGCGGTTTTTGATTTTGCGGATCGTTTCCAGCTGAGCAGCAGTTTCTGCAAGAGCAGCCAAAGCAGCAGCAGCGTCCAAATCGCCCTTTTGATTTGCTAGCAATTGTTCAGCGTGTTTACGCGCTTCAATAATTGCCGCTTCATCCAAGTTTTCTGCACGGACTGCTGTATCAGCAAGAACCGTAACAACATGCGGTTGAACTTCTAGAACACCACCAGATACATAGATTAATTCTTCTGTACCGTTTTCCAAAATAACGCGGATCGCGCCAGGTTGGAGCAAAGTTACCAGCGGAGCGTGACCAGGCATAATACCTAACTCGCCGCCAGCACCTTTAGCAATTAGCATAGTTACAGTGCCTGAGTACAAAGACTCTTGAACACTTACAACGTCACATTGCATAGTCGCCATGAGAATCTCCTAAATTAGGGAACTAATTAAAGTTTCTCAGCTTTAGCAATCACTTCGTCAATACCACCAACCATATAGAACGCTTGTTCTGGAATGTGATCGTATTCACCAGCTAGAAGACCTTTAAAGCCACGAATCGTTTCTTTAAGCGGTACAAGTTTACCAGGAGCACCAGTAAACACTTCAGCTACGTGGAACGGTTGAGAGAAGAAACGTTGGATCTTACGTGCGCGATACACGATAAGTTTGTCTTCTTCTGACAATTCGTCCATACCAAGAATTGCGATAATGTCTTTCAATTCTTTATAACGTTGAAGAACGTTTTGAACTGAACGAGCGATTTCGTAATGCTCAGTACCAACTACAAGTGGATCTAGCTGACGTGAAGTAGAGTCAAGTGGATCGATCGCAGGGTAAATACCTTGAGAAGCAATGTCACGGCTCAATACAACAGTTGCGTCCAAGTGAGCGAACGTAGTTGCAGGCGATGGATCCGTTAAGTCATCGGCAGGTACGTATACCGCTTGGATTGACGTAATAGAACCAGACTTAGTCGATGTAATACGTTCCTGAAGAACACCCATCTCTTCTGCAAGTGTAGGCTGATAACCTACTGCAGATGGCATACGGCCTAGAAGTGCTGATACTTCAGTACCTGCTAGTGTATAACGGTAGATGTTGTCAACGAACAATAGTACATCACGGCCTTTACCGTTTTCGTCTTTTTGATCACGGAAGTACTCAGCCATAGTCAGACCAGTCAACGCTACACGTAGACGGTTACCTGGTGGCTCGTTCATCTGACCGTAGACCATTGCTACTTTGTCTAGAACGTTAGAGTCTTTCATCTCGTGATAGAAGTCGTTACCTTCACGAGTACGCTCACCAACACCAGCGAACACAGATAAACCTGAGTGCGCTTTCGCGATGTTGTTGATCAACTCCATCATGTTTACAGTTTTACCAACACCGGCACCACCGAACAGACCAACTTTACCACCTTTCGCGAACGGGCATAGTAAGTCAATGACTTTAATACCAGTTTCTAGAAGGTCAGTAGAAGCCGCTTGTTCTGCATAAGAAGGCGCTTGACGGTGAATTGGTAAACGCTCTTCAGTTGCAACTGGACCAGCTTCGTCGATTGGGCGACCAAGAACGTCCATGATACGACCTAGAGTCGCTGTACCTACTGGTACAGAAATCGGAGCGTTAGTGTTAGTTACGTTCAAACCACGCTTAAGGCCTTCAGTAGAACCCATTGCAATAGTACGAACTACGCCATCACCAAGTTGTTGCTGAACTTCTAATGTAGTTTCAGTACCGTCAACTTGGAGAGCGTCATAGATCTTAGGAACGCTGTTACGTTCAAACTCGACGTCGATAACCGCGCCGATGATCTGAATGATACGACCGCTACTCATTGCTGTCTCCTCAATTCAAACTAATATATGTTAAACGGCAGCGGCACCACCAACGATCTCAGAAATTTCCTGAGTAATCGCGGCTTGACGCAGCTTGTTATAAATAAGTTGCAGGTTCTTGATCAAATCACCAGCGTTGTCTGTTGCAGCTTTCATTGCAACCATACGAGCAGACTGCTCACACGCGATGTTTTCGATCACACCTTGATACACCACAGACTCGATGTAACGAACCAACAAGCCATTTAAAAGCTCTTCAGCTTCAGGCTCGTAGATGTAGTCCCAACCGTATTGACGGTTAAGCGTCTTGTCTTCTTCAGCAGCTGCTAAAGGAACAAGCTGTTCGATCTTTTGGTTTTGAGTCATGGCGTTGACAAAGCCGTTAGATACTAGATAAATACGATCTAACTCGCCTTTATCGTAAGCGTCTAACATCACCTGTACAGAACCAGATAACTGTTCAAGACTTGGAGTGTCACCCACTTGAGTGGTCGCACCAAGTACTTTACCGCCGTAGTTTTTAAAAAACGAAACCGCTTTTTGACCAATCAAAGCAAATTGAACTTCAATTGACTGCTCTTGTTGCTGTTGAACGTGTTTTACCACTTTCTTGAACAAGTTAATGTTCAAACCACCAGCAAGTCCGCGATCTGATGACACGATGATATAGCCAACGCGCTTTACAGGACGTTCAACCATATAACGGTGTTTGTATTCAGGATTCGCTTGAACCAAGTGAGCAATTACACGGTGCATATTTTCGGCATACGGACGGCCTTGAGCCATGCGCTCTTGCGCACGACGCATCTTAGAAGCTGCTACCATCTGCATCGCGCGAGTAATTTTCTGCGTGCTTTTGATACTAGCTACTTTGGCGCGAATTTCTTTTAAATTTGCCATACGCTTAACCTAGTATTCGAAGGCCCTTTCGAGCCCTCGAAGGTTGATTCCGTGAACCAAACCAACACTAATTAGCAAGTTGCTAAATTAGTAAGTTTGAGTCGCTTTGAACTTTTCAATACCAGCTTTGAATTCAGCTTCGATATCTTTGTCCCAAGCACCAGTCTCGTCAACTTTTTGCATAACTGCAGCATGTTCTGAACGGAAGTAAGAAATTAACGCAGCGTCAAAGTCTACGATTTTCTTAACTTCTACATCAGCCATATAGCCTTCGTTAGATGCATAAACTGATACAGCTTGGTCAGCGATTGAGTATGGAGCATATTGTTTTTGCTTCATAAGCTCAGTTACGCGTTGACCGTGTTCAAGTTGTTTACGAGTTGCTTCGTCAAGGTCAGAAGCGAACTGAGCAAACGCTGCCAATTCACGGTACTGTGCAAGTGCAGTACGGATACCACCAGACAATTTCTTGATGACCTTAGTCTGCGCAGAACCACCAACACGAGATACAGAGATACCCGCGTTCACAGCAGGACGAATACCCGCGTTGAACAATGATGTTTCAAGGAAGATCTGACCGTCAGTAATCGAAATTACGTTGGTTGGTACGAATGCAGATACGTCACCCGCTTGAGTTTCAATAATCGGCAATGCAGTTAATGAACCAGTTTGGCCTTTAACTTCACCGTTAGTGAATTTCTCAACGTAGTCAGCAGATACACGAGAAGCACGTTCAAGTAGACGTGAATGTAGATAGAACACGTCACCTGGGTAAGCTTCACGACCTGGTGGACGACGAAGAAGCAATGAAATTTGACGATATGCTACAGCTTGTTTAGACAAGTCATCATAGATGATCAGAGCATCTTCACCGCGGTCACGGAAGTATTCGCCCATTGTACAGCCTGAGTACGGAGCAAGGAAAAGCATTGCTGCTGGATCCGCTGCCGCTGCTGCTACAACAGTTGTATACGCCATAGCGCCAGTTTCTTCTAGCTTGCGCACAACGTTAGCGATAGTCGATTGTTTTTGACCAATTGCTACGTATACACATTTAATGCCAGAGTTTTTCTGAGCGATGATCGCGTCGATCGCCATAGCTGTTTTACCAGTTTGACGGTCACCAATGATCAACTCACGTTGACCACGGCCTACAGGGATCATTGTATCTACTGATTTATAACCAGTTTGTACAGGTTGATCCACTGATTGACGCCAAATTACGCCTGGTGCTACTTTTTCAACAGCATCAGTTAATTTTGCATCAATTGGGCCTTTACCATCAATCGGGTTACCCAAAGCATCTACTACACGGCCTAAAAGTTCTGGACCAACCGGAACTTCTAATACACGACCTGTGCAACGCGCTTTTTGACCTTCTTGAAGGTTTAAGTAGTTACCTAAAACAACGACGCCCACTGAATCCTGTTCTAGGTTCAGTGCCATACCGTATAAGCCGCCGTCGAATTCGATCATTTCACCGTACATTGCATCAGCAAGGCCGTGAATACGCACAATACCGTCGGATACCATAACAATGGTACCTTCGTTTTTAGCGGTCGCGCTGGTGTCCAGATCGCCGATACGCTGTTTAATGAGCGCACTGATCTCGGATGGATTCAGTTGTTGCATTGCGCTATACCTCAATCTTTTTAAAGTTCAGTCTTCTTATTTCTTAAGCAAGAAGACGAGTACGCATTTTTTCAAGCTTATTAAGCGCAGAATCATCTATCACTTGGTCGCCTGCACGAATAACCACACCAGCAATAAGCTCTGGTTTAACATCTACAGAAACATTTACCGCCGCTTCGAATTTTTTCTCTAATGCGTGAGTAAGGAGTTGTTCCTGTACAGAAGTCAATGGGAATGCTGATTCAATCACAACATCCACAGTATTGTTATTCTGTGATTTGAGCTGTTCATATTCTGCAGCAATTTCAGGAAGCAAAGCCAAACGTGCGTTTTCAGCAAGCATTGTCAAAAAGTTTGACACTGCAGGCGTTTGGTCTTCGCCTAAAACTTTAGCAAAAAGTGTCACCTGCTCAGCAGGTGTCAACTCAGGGCGATTTAGATAAGCTGAAAATGCTTCGTCTTGCACCGCA
Source organism: Acinetobacter sp. UBA3461 (assembly GCF_002381195.1). Lineage (NCBI taxonomy): Bacteria > Pseudomonadati > Pseudomonadota > Gammaproteobacteria > Moraxellales > Moraxellaceae > Acinetobacter > Acinetobacter sp. UBA3461. The sequence continues at coordinate 10,078 of NZ_DFRO01000041.1, forward strand.
GCACTGAGCAATTCAAGTGCAGTTGACCAAGAGTCAGCTGTACCTTGCTCAGAAGCGTAAGCAAATGCTGCTTTAGCGTAAGGGCGTGCCAACGTCAAGAGTTCAGCCATAATCCGCCTCTCTTAAAGTTTAGCAGCCAGCTGAGTCAGCATGGCATTGTGAGCTTCTGCGTCAACTTGCTGGCTAAGAATTTTCTCAGCGCCAGCAACTGCAAGAGCAGCCACTTGTTGACGTAATTCTTCGCGAGCAGAATTGATTTCAGTATCAACAGCTTCTTTAGCCTGTTGACGAATACGCTCACCTTCAGCTGACGCTTGAGTACGAGCTTCTTCTACCAATTGCGCTGCACGACGGTTCGCTTGTTCGATCAATTGAGCCGCTTGTGCTTTTGCCGCGTCCAGTTCAGCTTTCACTTGTGCTTGCGCATCTGCAAGGTCAGCCTTCGCTTTTTCAGCAGCATTTAAGCCATCAGCGATTTTACGCTGACGTTCACTAATCGCATTGATTAGTGGTGGCCATACAAACTTCATGCAGAATGCGACGAAAATCGCAAATGCAATCGCTTGGCCAAACAATGTGAGGTTGATATTCATTGCAAATTCCTCAAATAGTGAATTTCGGAATTAAGCTGATTAACCTACAAATGGATTAGCGAAGATGAAGAACAAGCCAATACCAACACCGATCATAGGCACAGCATCAAGAAGACCCGCGATTAAGAACATACGAGTTTGAAGTTGTGGAGCCAATTCTGGTTGACGAGCTACAGCTTCAAGGAAACGGCCGCCTAAAAGACCAAAACCAATCGCAGTACCTAAAGCACCGAAAGCGATCAAGATAGCAGATGCAATTGCAACTAGACCTAAAGTGAGTTCCATGATAATTCCTCAGAGGTTAGGTTTTATACCAAATTAAGTTAAAAAATTGTGCCCAACCATCCCGTGACAGTTAGGCAATACCATTAATGCTTTTCGCTTGCCATGCTCAAGTATACGATAGTCAGCATCATGAAAATGAATGCCTGTAGCGTAATAACAAGAATGTGGAAGATCGCCCAAGGCACAGATAACGCCCACTGGATCCAGAACGGTAATAACGCGATAAGAATGAAGATTAACTCACCCGCATACATGTTACCGAACAGTCGTAGAGCCAATGAAACTGGACGTGCAAGGAAGGTTACCAATTCAAGAATCAAGTTCACTGGAATGAGTAACGCTTTTGCAACTGGGTTACTTGGGTTAAATGGGTTAAGTGCAAGCTCACCAACGAAACCGCCAATGCCTTTCTCACGAATACTGTAGAACAAGATAAGCGCAAATACAGACAATGACATACCAAGGGTAATGTTAGGGTCAGTAGATGGAACGATCTTGAAGTAAACGTGGTGCGGATCAATACCAAGAAGGCTACCAATCACGTGTTGAGCGATATAAGGAATCCAGTCAACAGGGATCAAGTCCATCAAGTTCATGAGGAAAATCCACACGAAGATGGTTAGCGCTAGTGGAGCGATCAAACGCGATTTTCCGTGGAAAGTATCGCGTACACTTGAGTCAACAAACTCGATAATCATTTCGATTGCAGACTGGAACTTGGTAGGAACACCAGAGTTTGCAGCTTTCGCTACGATCCAGAACATGAAACAGAAAAGAATACCAAGGCCGATTGACCAACCCATTGAATCCAAGTGAATAGCAGTGAACCCCATCTGTTGAGCTTCAGCACCATTCTCGGCCAATTTCCATGTACCGTCCGGCATTTTGCCATAGGTCATGTTGGTCAAGTGGTGCTTGATGTACTCGGTCGAAGTAAGGGCATGTTCTTCAGCAGCCATAAATCACACCTGGTCAATGTCAAAAACTAATGAAACTTACGAATATCGCGTGCTGCTTGATATCTCGCTTATTTCTGAAAAAACTTTTCAATTTTTGCTGCGCTTAAACTCGTCTTTGTAGACGTGACACCCAAAACGGAGCGACCCACGACATGGCTTGAACGAGTATAAAACCACAAAACAATGCAACCGGGGATAACGGCTTGACATTGCTTAAAATCAAAATGAATCCAACAATCACAATTGCAAACTTACCGAGCATGCCCCTATACATGTTCGATAGAACTTGTTTGGAAGCTCGCGCGCCCGCAGCACGAAACGACTGCCAGCTAAAGTAGCAGGTCGCCAGCCAACATACGAATGCACCCAAGGCTGCACTCAAGGCTGCGGTTGTGTCCTTCAGAACCCAACCTAACAACGCTGAAACGGGTATCATTACTGCTTGCAAGATGACTAAAGCTTTCGCTAATCGTCGGTCAATCAAGCGACTAGTTCGGCTCATTATTTATTCACTCACAGCAATCATGCTTGACAAGTTTAGCTGATGATTATTTTTAATCGCAGGCATTATAGAGTTACACCCCTTAACATGCAATCTTTTCCCGAGCTTAGCTTCGAAAAATTCGATGGTTCAATCGCTTCTAAACTAAGCAAAACTCGATCACTTTTTAATCATTATCGAGAATTTAGCACACATTTGTTCGTTTGATCAGCTAATTGTTGCCAGCCTTGGATAAAGTCCCCTGCCCCACTCATGCTTTCGTCTACATGCTGGAAAACTACCGGGTTCAGTTTTCTGTACTGATTGGCATTGGCATGTCCCTCAGCCAGCAGACACATTTTGGTCTGTGCGCGGGTATCCTGCAGGTACTTGATCTGTGCAACCGTTGGTGACACATGCGGATCATCGGTGAGTGCACCCATAAACTTCAGGTTTAGCGGACGCTCCAGATATTGATAGGCATCATGATATGACCAATAGGGGCGTGGCTTGGAAGTTGAACTATAACGTTGTGCTGTCGTCAGCATATTTTGTGCAAAAGCACGTGCATTTTTCCAGTAAGTTTCACGGTACTGTGGCATTTGCTGTGAACGCAGCGCAGCAATAAAGAAACCGATGCGAACTGCATTATTTGGATCCAGCCAGACATGTGTATCAACTGTATTTTTTAACGCTTCACCACGCGGATTACGCATTGGTAAAGGATTAATAATGCTGGAATTCAGAATTGCGATACTTTTATTACTTTCTTCGAGTACTTTTGCCAAAGGCGCTTCATGGGCCTGTCCCAGCCAGATCACCAGCCCCGCATCCTGAATGGTTTTACGGTGTGCCGGGGTCAGGCTGACATCATGTCCAGTCTGATTGGCCAATAATAAGGTTGGCTGTTCTACCCCTTGGGTAATTTTTTTGGCAATCAGGTAAATCGGATGCGTAGAAACCACCAGACTTTGTGACCAACTTAAGGTACTCAATAAAGCCAGGGCACAGAACGCAAAGAAACGAGACATGGGTGAAAATCGCGGTAAAAACACTAAGTGTTATAATATAACAAATTTGCAAAAATACCTATGCCCAATCGAAACTGACAACGCTTCATGATAAGATTTAAAATTCTTTTAATTTCAGTTTCGCACTTGAGGTGAACTATGGGTTCCTGTTCGCACGAACACCACAACGCATTGCACGGCGTACACGATCATCCGAACGTGGAACAACGCCTGGCTGAAGCGGAAAGCCTGTGTGCAGCAACTGGTGCGCGACTTACGCCTTTGCGTAAGGAAGTCCTCGAACTGATTTTAAATGCTTCAGGTCCCATGGGCGCCTATGATCTGCTGGCCAAGATTAAAAATAATAGTGATCGTCCTGCGGCACCACCCACAGTATACCGCACGCTCGACTTTTTATTAGAAAAAGGCTTTATTCACCGTCTGACTTCTATTAATGCCTATATTCCATGCTGTCATCCACGTGAAGGTCACCAAGCGGCTTTCCTGATTTGTACCGAATGTAAAGCCGTAACAGAAGCATCTGCACAAGGATTACTGGATCAGCTCGACGCATTAGCAAGCTCAGATGATTTTAGTGCTCATCACAGCATCATTGAGATTTCAGGAATCTGTCAGCAGTGTCGCAACAAAGCCTAACTCCCGTACCGCTGATTCAACTTTCTAAAATTTGGGTCAATATCGATGAGCGGGACATCTTAAAAGCCATTGACTTCTCTTTGCAGGAGAAAGAGATTGTCACACTCATTGGTCCAAATGGTGCCGGCAAGTCGACTTTAATTAAAGTTATGCTCGGAATTGTGAAACCGCAATCCGGTGAGATTAATACGGCGCGCAAACTGAAATTTTCTTATGTACCACAAAAATTCAATCCTTCGCATAGCTTGCCGCTACGGGTAAAAGACTTATTGGCTCTCGAGAAATGCCCTTCAGCTATTAAAGCTGAAATCATCCGTGATACCGGTATTGCCAAGCTGGAAAACTCCAAAGTTCAACAACTTTCTGGCGGTGAGCGTCAACGTGTATTATTAGCACGCGCTTTACTACGCCAGCCGGATATCCTGGTTCTAGACGAACCCATGCAAGGTCTGGATATCCAATCCGAAGCCGAGCTGTATGAATATGTGCGTAGCCTGCCAGAAAAATATGACTGTGCCATTTTAATGGTCTCGCATGACCTGCAATGGGTAATGCAAGGCACGCATCGTGTGGTTTGTCTGAATAAACATATTTGCTGTAGCGGATTACCGGAAAGTGTGCAGCAGCATCCAGAATATCAGGCGATCTTTGGCACCAATCGGGTGTTCTACCAGCATCATCATGATCACTGTGCCCATGGCGACTCTGCAACACCTTGTCAGCACGATACACGACCGCATATTCACCCCGAGCCGGAAGCTTAAGCCATGATGGACTGGTTACAACTGCTTTTACCTGCATGGATCATGGGAACACTCTTGGTGTTCCTGACTGCGCCGCTGGGCTGTTTGATGCTGTGGCGTCGTATGTCTTTCTTTGCTGATACCATGGCGCATGGAACTTTACTGGGTGTTGCCATTGCTGGTGCCATGAGTCTGCCGCTGTGGATGGGTGTGACCTTTATTGCCCTATTGCTGGTGGCTATTTTATGGGTGCTGTATGATCCTCGCTTACCGAACGATGCATTGCTTGCGCTCTGCTCAGCCACCCTGCTCTGCTCAGGCTTATTGTTCATTCAGCATTTACCGAGTTTAAGACCGGAACTGCTGAGTTATCTGTTCGGTGATTTGCTGACGATTTCCTGGAATGATTTACCCACTTTTGCTGTGGTGATTATTGTTGCACTGGCTGTGATTTATAAAAGCTGGCAGGCACAGATCCAAATTGCCATTGATCCTGATATGGCGATCAGCGAAGGTGTGAATGCCAAATTACAACGCCTGATCTTTATGTTATTACTGGCCTTATTCACCATATTGGCACTTCGAGCAGTAGGTTCACTTCTAATGGGAGCCCTGCTGGTCATTCCGGCACTGACGGCTCGCTTGCTTGCGAACTCACCAAGACAAATGGTGATCTGGGCCTTCGTGATTGCTCAGATTGGGGTAACGGTTGGTCTCTGGTCAAGTGCAGGCCTCAACACTTCGACAGGTCTAACCATTGTCCTGACCATGTCAGTACTGTTTACCCTGATCTTCTGTATACAGAAATTTAAGAAACTGAGTTAAGTCATGCAGAGCAAACGCTATTTGATTAGTGCCTGTTTGCTCGGTCATAAATTCCGTTACGATGGACAGGATTGTCTGCTCAAGGAACTGCTGCAACATCTGCTACCTGATCAATATGTCAGTCTTTGCCCTGAAGTCAGTGGTGGCTTAGCCATCCCCCGCCCGCCTGCCGAGATTCAATCTGGGAATGGTCACAATGTACTGCTACGCCACGCTCATGTTCTCGATATAAATGGTATAGATATTTCAGAGGCTTTTATTCAAGGCGCCTATGCTGCTTTAGATCTTGCCCGAAGATTTCAAGTAACACATGCCATCCTCAAAGCCAATAGCCCATCTTGTGGCAGTGACCTGATTTATGATGGATCATTTACTGGGACAAAAATTCAAGGTCAAGGCGTCACTGCTGCCCTGTTGCAACAACACGGCATTATCGTGATGACCGAACAAGATTTTTTGAAACAGTTAAAAGTTCAACCTGAGTAAGTTCACTCCCCTATTCAAAGTGACAAACATAATCCACAACTTCTCGGCATAACAGTTTAAACCGACTATGTTTAGGTACATAGAAAGATTGTCCTGGTACATAACGCTGATAATGCGCATCCTCACCGATCTGCACCAGACATTCACCGGAAATAATTTCCAGACGTTCTGCCACAGCAGTTTCAAACACGATCGGCTGTTCTGTCGGCAGGAACACACCTAAAGTTTTTTGAGTGCCATCCGGCAACTGAATGCAATGACTGATACAACAGCCATATTCATGGATAGTTGGTTTTTTAATAATAGACACGCAGTCGAATTGACCAGACATAGGAATACCTCTTTTATTATTTTTATGTTTTATATTCAAAAGCTAGCGACATCACATTGTTTTTATTTTTGTGTAATGCACCTTTATGTTTAAGCCTGATGCACCAAACTGAGCAAGGTTGCAGCGCAGGCAAACAGCACGGCAAAGCTGCGATTTAATATTTTTTGTTGCTTTGCTGATGTCAATAATCTTAAAACTTTCGCTGCCAATCCGGTATAACCCGCCATCACAATCAGATCAATGGTGACCATGGTTGCTGCCATAATCACGTACTGAATCCACTGAGGTTTGGACAGATCCAGAAACTGTGGCAATACCGCAAGCAGGAACACAATCGCCTTTGGATTACTCATATTCACAAGAAAACCATGCAGCACCAACTTCCCCGCTGATTTACGGGTTAATTCATGCTGAATCTCAATTGACTGCATCGGCGCAGTCCACTGTAAATATGCTAGATAAAGCAGGTAGCCCACGCCAAACCATTTCACCAGCAGGAATGCCCAAGGTGTCGTAGCAAATAACACCCCAGCGCCGGCAGCGACAATGGCGATTTGAACTAGTAAAGCCAACTGCAAGCCTAAAGCATTCCAGTAGCCATGTCGAAAACCGTAATTCAGGCCACTCGACATCGAAGCAATGGCGCCCGCACCCGGGGAAATGCTAATCACCCAACAGGCCAGCATGTAGGCAAACCAAACTTGATAGGACATGAATCTGCTCGATAGAAAACTTGAAGCGTATTATATGACTTTTCAAATATATTCAGATCAAAATCTCGCTAAAATTTAATCTGAATACTATTCACCCTGTATGGCTTCAGGCACAATAGTTCGATTAAATACAGGAATTTTTATTACAGGAGCCATGAATGACAGCCCAATCTGTAATTTTGCCATTACCTTCAGATCATGCTCGTTTTATTGTTTTACGTCTTAAAGATCTCAGCATTGAAGATTTTAAAGAGCAATTAGAGCAATTATTTACGACACGTGATCGTCTGATTACTCAACATCCTAATGCGCAAATTAAAACAGGCGTGGCTTTTGGTCCTGAACTGTGGGCGAAACTTTATGATCAAGCTCCTGTAGGCTTTAAACAACTCGAGCCGATTCAAGGTTCATTTGATATGCCAGTTATTCCTGCGGATGTACTGATTCATATTGCTAGCGCACGTGCTGATATCTGCTTTGCTTTAAGTCAGGCTTTCTTTGAAGGAATTCGCGATCAAGTTGAAGTGCTGGATGAACGTGTCTGCTTCCGCTATTTTGATGGACGTGATATTACCGGCTTCATCGATGGTACTGAAAACCCGCAATTCCCGGATGATCGCGCTGAAGTCGCTTTAGTCGGTGAAGATGCCGGTATTTTCCAGGATGGTTCATTTATTTTTGCACAGCGTTATGCGCATAATCTGGAAAAATGGAAAAAGCTAAAAGTTGATGCTCAAGAGCAAGTAATGGGTCGTACCAAGCTTGAATCAATTGAGCTCGATGATGATGTAAAACCTGCCAATGCACATGTTGCTCGTACAGTAGTTGAAGACGAGGAAGGTGAAGAAATGGAAATTTTACGTCACTCCCTGCCTTATGGTGATGGTCGTGGTGACCAAGGCCTGTTCTTCATTGCCTACACCAAAGATTTAAACATTATTGATGCCATGTTAGAGCGTATGTTCGGTACGTCTGGCGATGGAATACATGACCGCTTGCTCCACTTCGTGACTCCAATAGATGGTGCATATTACTTTGCGCCGAGTGAGGAATTGCTGGAAGAGGTTTTGGAAGGGTAATTTTTAAAAAAAGCAGTTAGGTTTAGCTGCTTTTTTTGAATTCACTTATTAACATTAGTTCAAACATAAACATATATTTCAAATCAAAAAGATATTATTTTTGACGCGAAATTTTATCCACATTGTGCACGTGTATTTTTATTCATTTTTTTCAAATATTTTTTAAAGTCATTCTGTAATTCATTTTCAGTTTCAGAGTCATCTAGTAGCTCATCATATTTAACTTTTGTAGACTTTTTCGTTGCTTCTTTATCTAGAAATATAGAAAAAAAAGTTCTCGTATATCCTAAATACATTTTATTTTTTTTAAAAAAAATAACATCTTCATAACCACCAAAATTAGACTCGTTATTCAAAATAGCTACAATTACGCATTCATTATTTTTTATTTTATATATATTGACATTTTTATCTGAAATTCTTCCATCTTCATATTCAAATGGTATGGTTATAACTTGTAATTTTTTAAATTTATTATTTATTTCCTCTCCTGTATATGAATATGCCATTACCTGATTACTCATACATCCCACAAGGGAAAAATACACTAAAATATATTTTATAAGATTTTTCATACTTTTACCTAAAAGGCCAATTTTCTATAATTTTCAGCACCAAGTTTTATTAATTGAGGTTTTAACTCGCGCCAAGTTTTACCATTTGGATGTAATTCAAAATGTGGCCAATCCTTTTTTCTCCAAACTCCCCCCCATACTAATCCTATTTTTTGTCCTATAGGACCTATTTTTTTACTATCCTCGATAGATTGCTTACTGTCTGAGAGATATGTTATTTCACCATTCCTAACTGAAACAATATCTATAGCTAATCCATATTGATGGTAACTTTGCAAAGCTTTAGCATTAGTATTTGCACTAGGCAGAGCATTCTGTTCTCTTGGACTTCTATAGCCATCTGTAATTACCCAAGTTATTTTTAATTCTTTATATGCAGTATTAATCAAATTAATAACATAGGGTTGATACACTGAATGTAGTTCAGCAATTCTACTCAAAGTTCTTTTGTAGTGCTTTTCTCCACCACATGCTTGTGGCAGTAACCCCTTAGCATTGACTGGAACAGAAGATTCAACTTTAGCTACAGGAGTCTCTTTCTTATTCTTTGATGCATCTTGTTTTACTGTTGGGGGCGTTGCAGTTTTTATCTCTTCTTTCTTCTTCTCAAACTGTGGGTCAGATACAGGAAATACCACTTTACGGTCGTAAACTTTTATTTTTTGGTTTTGACTAAGATTATCGCTGGATAAATTATTTAATTTCTTGATTTCATAGACGAGATTACCTGTTAATTTTGCTATCAAAGCTAAAGTATCTTTTTTCTGAACAACAATAATCTTGGTTTTTTCCTGTCGAATTTGTTGTAGTTTTGGCTTACTTTCAGGTGATGGCGTTGATACTTCCGCTTTTTTTACAGGAATTTTTAACACTTGTCCAGGATGAATATCAGTATCACTTTTTAAATTATTGATCCTAATCAATTCTGTTGTAGTCGTATGATTATCATCTGCTATTCGAGATAAATAATCACCTTCAGCAACAATATATGTCGATCTGACATATGTACCCGTTGCTACATCCTTGGCAGAAAAATTAACTCCTTTTAATAGAATTTTAGGGCTCCGAATAATAAAATTAGTTTTCTCACCTACCAGCTCTAGTTTTATTTTAGATTTATATTCGCCTATAGTACTTTTAACTTTTACTTCAATTGTTGTGCCTACTGGCCGTTTAATCCAAACGGATTCTCCATTTTCAGGAGTAATATATTCTGATATCAAACTAGAACCTACCCATAATTGATGTGCTAGCCCTTGAATAGGCTGATCTAAAGCATCTAAAAATCTGATATTTGCTAGACAATACACGATTAATCCCCTTCTTCATTGCAACAATGGGCGTTACAGCCATGCTCTATTTCTTGATCTTTACTTCCATCATCTAATGACACAGACCAATCATCAGCAGTACCAATGAGAATGTCATAATCCTCATTAATAGATGTATTTATTCGTTGAGTTCGACCATGTTGGTCGAGTGTTCCGGAAATATAGGTATTATTTTTATTGTTAATTAATTTGTATTTAACTTCTGAAAAATTAGCTTCATAAAATAGATCATAAAAGTCCCATCTGTTTGTAAAAGTCTTAACATCTTGAATTACAGGTAAAGTTTGTATTTCAGTTTTAACTTTATCCCCCTCCACAAAACTATGCTGCCCCGCTTTACACTCAAACTTCCCACTTGTAGTACTAAATACTCCCTGTCTATTAATCTTTAACTGAGATCCACCCGCAGTCAGTACAATTTCTTTAGGACTTATAATTTCAATCTGATCTTCAGTCGAAATAATTTTAATTTGTTTGCGAGCAATAGCTTCAATTGCATCATCTTGTGCTTGAAGCTCAATTTTGCCTTTTGCCGCAATGGCTCTGAATCCTTTTTGTGCTGCAAACAGGCTAATCCTGTCCTGAGCATGGGCAATTAAAGATTTCTGGGTTGAAAAATTGATGCTATCCGCGGCACTGTGGTTAATATGTTTATCAGCCAATAAGTGCAAATCTTCATTCGTTGAAAGTGCAATTGAATTTGGTGCACAAAGTACCATTAGCGCCTGTTTAAAGGTTTCAGCCTTACTTTGATCCTGCTGTTCAATTTGGTTCAGAAAATTTGTCAGATGATCAAGTGCCTCTAAAGGATCAGTTTGCTGGTTTTTAGCAACGTCACTTAAGGCCTTACTATTATTTAAACTTGATTCAAGCTGGCTTTTAGCCGGGCTACTATTTAAGTGGTTGGCATTAGCATTTCCCTGTTTATGTGTTGAAAGAAGCAGGCCAGCCCCCGCCCTCACTGCTCCCCACTGATCCGTCCTAAGCTCAAACCCTTCACCACGCCCATCACTCACTTCATCTTCTTTAGGGTGACTTAGATTTCCTAAATTTAGTTGGCTAGCCCCATGACTACTTTGTAGCTGTACACTAATCTGTCCGGTCGTATCATCAAACCGAAGCTGGTTAAAACCTTCCCCATTTACCTCCTGAGAGCGGATACCGCTCAGTTTTTTGGTTAATGGCAGTTTGCCTTTGACATCAAACATCGTCTGATGCCGTTCAGCTTCATGAATACGACCCACCACAAATGGCCGGTCGACATCTCCCTCAAAGAAATCAATGACGACGATTTCCCCGATACGTGGATGGAATCTTGCTCCATAGCCTTCACCTGCCCATGGTGTCAACACATCTACCCAAGCCGAGTCGCTATCATTATCATTGGCACCAGCGCCACCATCATGTTGATGGTCATCACTGCGGGTAAACAGGAAACGAACCTTGACCCGCCCCCATTCATCCACGTAAATAGTTTCACCCTCAGGTCCAACTACTTTCGCCCGCTGTGGATAGGCCATAGGCCTATGTTGTAATGGATGATATTCAGGTACGACTGGAATATGACGACGAACCAAATACAATTCATTACTCTGTCTTTCATCATCTAATACTTTCCAGCGGCTGGACTGTATTAAGTGATCAAGCTGCAGCAAAATATCTTTGGGTAAATTATTCTGGTTATAGAAGTATTTCCCTAAAATTAAAAATTCACGTTCATTGGCTGGATGTTGATCTATTTCGGGATGATCATGTAATTCAAACCAGTACCCAACTTGTGCATCACGCACACTACTACTGGCCTTAAAATATTTGGACTGCAAGGCATGGGACTGGTGTAGCTGCTGGCTGAGTTGATCCAGTTGAGCAGAACTGGCTGAAGTCGTCTGATCTTCTCCATTCAGGTCGCTGATCCAGGCTGGGCTAATGGTCCAGACATCTTCAAGATTCAGGCTTTGATTATCCTGTACTTCGCTATGCTGATGGCTACTGAGCAGTACCTGACTTTCATTCTGAGCCAGCTGATCCGCGTGCCAGCGCTGGGTTTGTACTAAGGTTGGATTTAAAGAACGCTCTGCCAATAGACCAGTAATCGTGTCAAAAGGTTCGGTGGCATGGCTACGATGAAAATGGATACTACGGCGCTTTAAAGACTGAAAATGCGGCTGGTCATCAATCAAACGTAGAATTTGTGGCTGAATGGTCTGAGCTGAAACGGGGACCATGATTTCCTTTTCATCGATCAGCCAGTTAACGCCTTCACTACGCCATAAGCGGGTCAGAAACTCATAATCCGTTTCATTTGACTGCATCACAAAAGGTCGAACATCGTAGTCCCGTGACAAGGCAGAAACATCCAGGCTCAATCGTGCTGCAAATAAGGAGCTGCGAGCCTGCCATTCTTTAAATAAAATTTCACTAATATCCCGAACGCTTTTATTCATAAACACACGACTATTGCGGCGTTTATGCCATAAGGAAGTTGCATCCTGCAGGGTCAGTTTATACAGCGTCAAAGCTCCGTCGCTTTGTCCCTGGCTTGCCGCTGTAATCAGACCTGTCGTTCGAAATAATTCTCCACGGTCAGTCACTTGATCAACTGCAACCTGACAGCCAATAAATTGTTTTAAAGCGAGATTTGCATTGGTTGAAAGGCAGATCAGTTCTGCCTGTAAACCCTCATTAATCTGATGATGACCTTCAATGCGCTGAATAAAAACCTGTGTATTTAAAACCTGATTAGAAAACTGGATATGTAGGGCTCGTTTTTGCAGATTAAGCCCAAGAGTCTCAAGGATGATATGAATATTGTTTAGCATCTTATAGTTATTTTTAAGGAATATTATGCAGCTGATTTTATGAAAATTGCCCCCTATACGTCCATCATGCTTTTTATTTCACATGATTTGACCATTAATTTATTGCTCATCAGCTCTTTCATTAAGGTTTTAATCTTTTAATATTTTATTGACAAAATGACTAACGATTTCTGTTATTTGTGCTCACAGAGCAGAATCGTTACTGCTACACTTTATGCTTATATCAATCAAAAGAGCGTTGTGACATGCTTGATCTCCAGTCCAAACTGCCTGACTTGGGCGTGACGATTTTCAGTACCATGTCTGCCCTTGCTCAGCAACTCGGGGCATTGAATCTTTCACAGGGATTTCCCGATTTCCCTGCACCACCCGATTTAATTGAAGCTTTAGGACGAGCAAGCACATCCGGTTTTAACCAGTATGCACCTGGAGATGGTTTACCTTTATTACGCGCTTTGGTCGCTGATTTATATTTACAGCGTGATCAATTATCACTAGATCCAGCTCAGGAAATTACCATTACACCTGGCGCAACGATTGCAATCTTCTGCGCAATTCAGGCTGTAGTGCGTGCAGATGAAGAAGTCATTATTTTTGACCCGAGTTATGACAGTTATGCGCCGACGGTACAGGTTTTAGGGGCTAAACCGATTCATATCGCACTCGGACATCCGGATTTTTCAGTGGACTGGAGCCAGGTTAAGGATGCGATTAATGATCGCACCCGCATGATTATTGTAAATACCCCGCATAATCCTACTGGAAGTGTCTGGTCTAAAGCGGATTGGCAACAGCTGATTGAACTGATCCGTGACCGCAATATTGTGGTGCTCTCTGATGAAGTTTATGAACATCTGGTCTTTGATGATGTAAAACATTATTCAGCACTTTCCTTCCCGGAATTGCGTGAACGCAGTTTTGTCATTGGCTCTTTTGGCAAGACCTTCCATGTCACCGGCTGGAAAACCGGCTTCTGTGTAGCTACCCCGGCCTTAATGAAATTGTTCCGTCAGGTATACCAATTTGCCAGCTTTTGTGGTGTAACACCAGTACAAGTAGCATTAGCTAAATATTTACAACAGCATCCTGAGCATATTCCCCAGCTGTCGGCCTTCTATCAGGCCAAACGCGATTTGTTTAATTCATCCATTCAGAATTCACGTTTTCAGTGGACACCATCACAGGGGACTTACTTCCAGAATCTGGATTACAGCGAAATTCGACCAGATTTAGAGGATGTTGCTATGTGTCAGTATCTGGCCCATCAACATGGGATCGTGGCGATCCCGGTATCAGTATTTTATAAACAGCCACCAAAAGATTTACGTTTGCTGCGTTTCTGTTTTGCCAAAAAAGAACAAACCTTGCTGCAAGCGGGCGAAATTCTTTCCAAAGTTTGATTTAAATATTTAAAGACTTACATAGCTTCAGCCTTAGTTACCTAAAAGCTAAGGCTATTTTTCTGCAAATTTCCGATAATTATTTTTTTCTCCCTTTCTAATAATCAAGAACAGGATGTTTTATGGCACAGCAAGCATTGGTTCAGCAGCAAAATCTATGGAAAACATTTTTTATTTTCCTGTTGCCGCTGGTTGTGACCAATATCCTGCAAAGTTTGTCCGGCACGATTAATACGATTTTTGTGGGGCAAATGCTGGGCGTACATGCCATTGCTGCAGTTGCGGTTTTTTTCCCAATTCTGTTCTGCTTGATGGCTTTTGTAATTGGCTTGTCCGCAGGTTCAACCGTTTTAGTAGGACAGGCTTGGGGAGCAAAAAATCTGGAAAAAGTCCGCTGTGTTATTGGTTCTACCCTTTTTATGACCCTGATTGGCGGTAGCCTGATTGCATTTTTTGGGGTGATTTTTGCAGAGAAGATTCTGCTACTGCTTGGAACCGATCCCGATGTGATGCATCTGTCTCTGCCTTATGTGCAATGGATGCTTGCGGGTAGCCCGCTGATTTTTATTTATATTATTTATACTTCAATTTTGCGTGGTGTGGGTGACAGCACGACGGCCTTATTTGCCTCAGCCCTGACGATTGGAGTTGGTCTGGTGGTGACACCTGTTCTGATTGCCGGTTATTTCGGTTTCCCGAAAATGGGGATTATCTCGCCTGCTATTGCAACTATTCTTGGTAACATAGCAGTCCTGTTATTTTTAGCCCTATATTTAAATTATAAACAACATCCACTTAAGCTAGATTGGGCTTTACTCAAGCATATCCGTCATCATCCCGGCTTAAGCAAAATTATTCTGCGCTTGGGCATTCCTACCGGTGTTCAGATGATTACTACTTCAGCTGCCGGTTTGGTGATTGTCGGTCTGGTCAACCGTTATGGTGCGGAAGCTACAGCAGCTTATGGTGCAGTAAATCAGGTGCTGAATTATATCCAGTTCCCTGCACTTTCCATTGCGATTGCTGCTTCCGTTTTTGGTGCCCAAGCAATTGGTGCTGGTAAAAATGACTTACTCAATAAAGTGACGCGCACCGCCCTGAGTATGAATATCCTGTTTACAGGTAGTCTGGTGGTATTGGCCTATCTGTTCTCGAAATATCTGATGGCTCTGTTTATTACCGATCCGCAAGTGGTGGTGTTGGGTCAGCAGCTGCTATTTATTGTGCTTTGGTCAATTCTGTTCTTTGGTGCCAGTGCGATTTTTGCTTCAATTATGCGAGCCAGCGGTACAGTGACCGTACCGATGATTATCAATATTATCGCCATCATCGCAATTGAAGTTCCGGCAGCTTATCTATTCAGCCATTGGTGGGGGCTGCAAGGCATCTGGTATGGCTATGCCTTGGCTTTTGTCTGCCTGTGCATCATGCAAGGCTTGTATTACCAGTTTGTCTGGAAAAAGAAAACCATTGAAGCGCTGATTTAACAGTAGCTTAAGTATGTATAAATTCAAAACTTATCTATTTTTGAAGTAAATACATCTCGTCCTTATGTTTATCCCATATTCATTATAAGGATTTAATTTTATCGTATTTTTAAACTCGATTATTCCTTGTTATAAACCTGTTGAAATACAGGATAACAACAGGATTTCAGCATGGCTCAACGACAAATTAAACTGGGTGCCTTCATTCCAACGACATCGCAACATGCAGCAGGTTGGCGGCATCCAGCGTCCCAGCCTCAAGATCATTGAAGCCTTGATTATGCAATTGAACTAGCAAAGACTGCTGAACGTGGTCTATTTGATGCTTATTTTCTTGCCGATGGTTTAGCTGTTAACTGGAGTCATGGCGCTTCTAAACATAATAAAAATGTAGGTTATAGTGACAAAGTTGTTGGGTTTGAACCCGTGACCTTATTTGCAGCTATTTCAGCAGTCACCAAAAATATTGGCTTTATTGCCACTGCATCAACCACCTATGAAGAACCCTATCTATTAGCACGTAAATATGCCTCTTTAGACCATATCAGTAAGGGACGCGCTGCATGGAATGTTGTGACGACTATCTCTACTGAAACTGCGCATAACTTTGGTTTTAGTGCACATCCAGATGCCAAAGTCCGTTATGAAAGTCCGTTATCAACGTGCGGATGAATTTATTGAAGTTGTGCAGAAACTCTGGAACTCCTAGGAAGATGATGCCTTCTTCTACCATAAAGAAAGTGGTCATTTTTTTGAGGCCGCTAAACAGCATGAACCGCTTCATCAAGGAAAATATTTTAATGTCCAAGGCGCACTGAATGTCTCTCGTCCACCACAAGGCTATCCGGTAATTCTGCAGGCAGGTCAGTCTGAAGATGGGCGTGAACTGGCAGCGAAATATGCATTGCTCAATAACCTGATCCACCCGGATGTCGGCCTGGGCTTACTCTCAGGTTTAGCCGGCGATATTGATCTTTCACCCTATGATCTGGATGCACCTTTCCCTAGAGAAAATATGGAGATCAAGTTCAGCCGTCAGCGATGCTTGAGATTACAGCGAAGCATCACTTTAGTATTCGTCAGTTATACGAATATATTGCTTCTGCCCGTGGTCACTGGACATTGATTGGTACACCTGAACAGGTGGTCGATCAGTTACAGGAATGGTTCGAAAATGAAGCTGCAGACGGCTTCAATGTGTTACCACCAACAACACCTGCCGGCCTGGATGACTTCGTCAATTTCATTGTACCGGAGCTACAACGCCGCGGCCTGTTCCGGACTGAATATGAAGGCAGCACTCTGCGTGAAAATCTGGGTCTGAAACGTCCAGTAAACCAGTATCTAGTGACTTAACCCAATACGGCTATAGCCTTTTAGATCAGCCTTTATAAAAAAGATTAGTTTGAATTACTATTTTATTTTCTATAGAGGACAGAAAGAAAAAATTATTGCTAGTCTTTCATTTCTTAAATTTAAATATTAAAAGTCCGCAGAAGCGGACTTTAATTTCATAACTTTTAATAATTTAAGCTGATTTCTTAGATTTACCTAACTTAGTGGCAAAAGCTGTGACCTTCTGATACCCCGTTGGCAAAATACGTTGGATTAAATCAATCGCTTTGGCATCATTACCAATCAATAAACGGCGTTTGTCTTTTTGAACGGCCTCCAAAATCTGACGCGCTGCTTCTTCAGGCGGACAACGCAATAATTTATTGAAGCTACGCGCAGACTTTTCAGGGCTCATCCCTAAAGCCCTGAGGCTGTCATTCATTTTGGCCGCATTGGCAATATTAGTACGAATTCCCCCCGGATGTACGCAGAGCGCGCTTACACCACAATTTTCAATATCCAATTCTTGACGTAAAGACTCAGTAAAACCACGCACTGCAAACTTGGTGGCATTGTAGGCAGACTGGGTTGGCTGTGCAGTCAGTCCAAATAAACTCGAAATATTCACCACATGACCATCGCCGGTCTTTTTAATGCGTGGCAAGAATTCTTTGGTGCCATACACCACGCCCCAGAAGTTGATTCCGACAATCCACTCGAGTTCGTCATAGGATGCACCTTCCACTGTTGATCCCAAAGCAACCCCTGCATTATTGAAGATCATGTTGATACTGCCATGATCCTGCTCGACTTTTTCCGCCCATGCACGGACTTCTTCCAAATCGGCAACGTTGACCTTGTCGAGGGTGGCACGCACGCCAGTGTCTTTAATCAGTTCAAGTGTTTTAAGTAAACCTTGTTCATTCACATCACTTAATGCCAGATGACAGCCCTGTTTCGCCAAAAGTACAGCCAACTGCTGACCAATGCCCGAACCTGCACCGGTAATCGCTGCAACTTTATTATTAAAATTTTTCATAAGTTTCCCTTATTGATGAAACTGCCTGCCCAGACAGCATTTCTTGTTCTGTCGTGCTTCATGCAGCAATTCTCTTCAATATAGTTTTGACAATACTCATTGTCAATCATGATGACTTATCTGTTCAGGACAATCTAGGTTAGTGATCAAGAACATAGGTCTAAATGCAATTTATTGGTAAGATATTCAAAATTTCGGTGCTTATGAGCTTAATCATTCTATGACCAATTCGGCAATTCCTGTGGAAAAACAACAAAAAACGATGACAAAGGAACGTCAGTTTAAGGGACTGTCTATGGCTGAACGCCAGCAGGCACGCCGGGAAAAGCTGATTGAAGCTGGTATTCAAGCTTATGGCACGCATGGCTTTTTTTCTGTAACCGTCAAAGATATCTGTACTGAAGCCAAGCTGACCGAACGCTATTTCTATGAATCGTTTAAGAAAAGTGAGCATCTGTTTCAAACTATTTTTCTAAAACTGATTGATGAATTGCAGCAAAATGTCATGCAAGCCATGATGCAGGCTTCCTCTGATCCTAAAAAGATGATCGAAGCTGGTCTGACTGCCCTGCTCACTACATTGCGCGATAATCCACGTATGGCCCGGATCATTTATATCGATGCCATGCTGGTACAGGAACTGCATAATCAGGCCACCATTCACGAAACCATGGGCCGTTTTGATCGCATGATTCAGGCCTTTGTCATGCTGATGATGCCGAACCTGAGCCGTTCCGCACAGGAAATTTCTCTGGTATCCACGGGCTTAAATGGTTATGTCACCCAGATTGCCATTCGTTGGGTCATGAGCGGTTTTAAACAGTCCATGGAGGAGGTCTTGTCCTCGTGCAGTATTGTATTTTTGGCACTTTTTGAATCTTTTTCAGATAAGAAATAAGGTTTAGCGCAATTATTTCTTAATTTATTTTCTATTTTTCAATCAATTGTTATTACAGATATTTTTCCTTTATCAAGCAACTTAAATTGTCACAAATCTTTGCGAAAGCAGGGCAAATATCCCTTTCTGCAATGATACTGTCATAATTAATCTTTGTAATAGGCTCGTCATAAATATAAAACGGTCCACCGTTGACTTATAGGAAATGCGCTGTGAAAGATGACTACATTTTAATCGTCGATGATGAGCTTCCAATTCGGGAAATGATCCATACGGCACTGGATATGGCTGGCTTCAATTGTTTAGAAGCAGAAGATGCCAAACAGGCTCATCAAATGATTGTGGATCAGCGTCCAGCCTTGATCCTGCTGGACTGGATGATGCCCGGTGGAGTGAGCGGTGTAGACTTATGCCGTCGCCTGAAACGCGATGAAACCCTGTTAGAAATTCCAGTCATTATGCTCACTGCACGAGGCGAAGAAGATCATAAGGTTCAAGGTCTGGATGCCGGTGCAGATGACTACATGACCAAGCCATTTTCTACCCGTGAACTGGTATCCCGTATCAAAGCCGTACTGCGCCGTACCAATAGCCTGAATGGTGAAAAAAGTATTGAAGCCAATGGCCTGTTACTTGATCCTGCAAGCCAGCGTGTCAGCTTTAATGATACTATTCTGGATATGGGGCCGACTGAATACCGCCTGCTGGCCTTCTTCATGACCCATCCAGAACGTGCCTATACCCGTGCCCAGCTCCTGGATCAGGTTTGGGGTGGCAATGTGTATATTGAAGACCGAACCATTGACGTGCATATCCGACGCCTGCGCAAAGTGCTGGAGCCATATGGCGCTGACCGTTTTGTACAGACTGTACGCGGAACCGGCTATCGCTTTTCGACCCGTATTGATGTTGCACTCGGATAATTTGACTTAGGTAAATCCTGCTTTATGTATAAACCCTACCCTGTTCCTGAAATGGCCCGTGGGCATAAATTGCCAAGCTCCAATAGCTTATGGGATTTTGCCAAGCAGGATTTACGCCTTCTGGCCTTTTTCCTGTTGATCGGTAGCCTGATTGGTTTCGGGATCGGGTATTTCTGGGTCTGTATCGTACTGGCTTTTGTAGCATTTTTTGTCACACAAATCCGTTCCCTGTATCTGGTCAATGACTGGATTTCCAATCGTCCTTATGACGTACCACCCAAGATCAATGGCATCTGGGGTGCCCTGCTCTTTAATGTCTATCAGGCCCAGCGTCAGGAACGCATTGTACAGGCGGAAATGGTCGAGCTGATTGATCGTGCCCAGTCTTCTCTAGGCGCGCTACAGGAAGCCGTGGTACTGATCGATGAAAATCAGCAGATTGAATGGTGGAATCCCGCAGCTGAACGTCTGCTCGGCATCAGTGCTGAAGATAAAAGCCGTAATATTCTGAGTTTACTCTCTCAGCCAAATTTCGTTGATTATTATCATCATATTGATGATGCGCCTGACGGTCTCAAGATGCAATCGTCGATCTTTGAAGACCATTATGTACAGGTCAAGATGACCCGCTTTGGGGGTGAAAGCCGTCTCTTGGTCGCTTATGATGTGACCCGGATGCATAATCTGGAACAGATGCGCAAAGACTTTGTAGATAACATCTCGCATGAATTACGCACACCTTTAACAGTGCTCAGTGGTTATATCGAAACCTTTACAGATCAGGAAGATATCAGTCCACGCTGGAAACGTGCCTTTGACCAGATGCAATCCCAGACCCGGCGTATGAATGCCTTGGTCAATGACTTGTTACTATTGTCTCGTCTGGAAAATGACGAAAATATTGCCAAGAATCAGATTATCGACATGCCCAATCTGATGAACCAGCTATTTGATGATGCTCAGGCCTATAACGTGGATTATGGTCATACGCTGAACCTGGATATTGACAGTCATTGTGATCTGATTGGTTCCGATATGGAAATTGCCAGTGCTTTCAGCAACCTGATCACCAATGCGATTAAATACACGCCAAAAGGCGGTACGGTCACCATGGGCTGGCATGATGATGGTGAATCGGCTTACTTTGTGGTGGAAGATACCGGGATCGGGATTGACCCGAAACACGTGCCGCGTCTGACTGAACGGTTCTATCGCGTCGATTCTGACCGTAGCCGACGTACTGGCGGTACAGGTCTTGGACTCGCGATTGTAAAACATGTACTGATGCAGCATCAGGCACAGTTAAAAATTGATTCTCGTGAAAATCAGGGCTCTACTTTTAAAGTGATTTTCCCGAAAGAACGCTTGAGCTTTCCGGACTGATTGAAACTTTATCCCAATAAAAAGGTGCCTTTTGGCACCTTTATTTTTAATGGCTTGTTAACTCAATACTTCTTCTTTGGACATGGCCCGGAAATAGGCGGGACGATGAGATAAGCGTTCCAGATAGGCTTCAATCGCCGGATAACGTTTACCCGTACGGGTCTGAATGGCATCTAATGGGAAACTCATCTGAATATCAGCAAAACTAAATCGACCGGCAAAATATTCATGCTCGCTCAGGTAGTCTTCCAGATATTGAATATGATCTTTAAGACGCGGCTGTACAAATTTACTTTTAATTCCACTGGTAATCTGTCGCGCCATAGGACGCAGCAAAAATGGTGTGTGCTTCTCAACGGAATTCATGACCAGATGCATAACCAGCAACGGCATCAGTGAGCCTTCGGCATAATGCATCCAGTACCGGTACTGCTGTTTGGTAGTAGAATTGAGCGGCTGAAACTCCATACCCACATCATAAGTTTCCTGCAAATATTGTAAGATTACCGCAGATTCTACCAGCACCTGATCACCATCAATCAGGATCGGCGCCTTCCCCAATGGATGGATCATCTTCAACTCTGAAGGGGCAGAAAAGTTAGGCAGCCGTTTATGGAACTTGATTTCATAATCTAGCCCCAATTCCTCCAATGCCCATAAAATACGGAACGATCGGGACTGCTCAAGATGGTGTAGGATACGCATGTTAGACTCTTTTGTTATTGTCGTGTTATTGCCGCTTCAGCATAACAAAAAGTGTCTGGTTCCGGTGAAATGCTTTACGAATTATATTACATTTCAATCAGTCTTCTTTACATATGGCGAGATCAAAGTAATGTAGTTCGAATCTCCAGACTCCTTAGCAAAGTTTTGGTCACTGGTGTTTTTTGACAAATTTCCAGAATTTTTTGCCGCAATGTTTCATCTAACGGATTTTGAAAACTTAAACGTCGTTCAATCCATTCCTGCCCTTCCCGATTGGCAAAGAAATCGGCTTCAACCTGAAACTCCCCCAGCTCCAGATCTTTATGGCTGGCATACATACGCAAGCTAATCATGGTGCAGGAAATCAAGCCTGCCAGCAGAAAATTATAAGGTGCGGGACCACGATCCTGACCACCAAAAGCTTCCGGCTTATCCGTCAGATATTGGTGATTGCCATGACTAATTTGTCCCTGCCATGGTGTTTCCAGACTATGTACACGAGCACTTGCAAGCATGGCTATTTCTTCTTCCTTATTTTATGGTGATCCATTTATTTTGAAGGACGCATATGGCCCGGGAAAGCAGGGGCTTCAAGTCGTGGTCCCTCGTAGGCAGGAATCGAGCCAAATCGCTCATGTTCTGCAATCCATTGCTCACGTGCCATTTTCAATTCTTCAGTCGTGCGGCCAACAAAGTTCCACCACAGTAAAATCGGGCTTTCAAAAGGTTCGCCCCCCAGCAACAGTACACGGCTTCCGGCATGAATCTCGACATGTACCTGTTCCAGCCCCGGTTCCAGAATCACCATATTATCTTCAGTCAGTTCATGTCCGTTGATACTGGCCGTCCCTTCCAGTGCCAGAAAACCATATTCAAATTTTAGATGAAGCGGTAATACGGCTTGGGTACTGTCTGCTGCATACAGGTCCACCCCGAGCAGTTCGCTATGTACCTTCACTGGTGATATAGCCTTAAGATATTCCCCGACCAGTACCGTGAACTCAATGCCTTGATCCTCAACCACAGGCAATTCCGGATAATGATCAAACGCGGGTGCCATATTGACCATATCATCTGGCAAAGCGATCCAGAGCTGTGCGGCATGCATTTTAGTTTCTGTTTCAGGTGCAACTTCAGAATGGGAAATGCCATAACCAGCCGTCATCAGATTGACCTGACGCGGACGTAGCAACTGCGCACTGCCCAGACTGTCACGATGCATCATGGTACCTTCGATCATCCAGGTAAAAGTCTGCAGACCAATATGTGGATGTGGTCCTACATCCAGGCCATCCCCTTGCGGGAAATAAGCAGGTCCGGCATGATCCAGAAAACACCATGCCCCGATCATCCGTTTATGCCGGCTTGGTAACGCACGCTTGATCACTGTTCCTTGACCAATTTCAGCACGGCGTAATGGAAATTCTGCAATGAACTGATTGACGTATTTTGTACAATCATCTGAATTGAAAAGTTCGATATCATTATTATTCGACATGTTCTGGCTCACTCGGCTGGGTCAAAAGATCATAGCAATTCAGATCGGTAAAAAGAGTGCTACTTTCAGGATTGTGCTTGTCATATTTGCAACAATCTTTAACTTCAACGGTCTGATCTGTACTTGACCTGATTTCTTGTTTTCATGGGTACTCAGAATCTTGAATCTATCTTTAAAATTCGAGGTCGCAACTAGTTAAAGATCACCCAAACCTTTTTTAGCATTTTTCATTTTAATAAGGTGAGGTTTACACATACTGCAACAAACAATTATCTCGGACTGTTTCACGTGAAACAGGCTTATATTTAAATTTTTTATAAATTAAATCAAATAATTAATTCAATAATACCTAAGTTTTGGCTTTCTCCTTTCGCAGAAAAAATGTTTTGTTACTTTTTCCTTCTCCATGCGTCGCAATCTATCCGTTTAACCATAGATTCCTGACCCCAAAATTTGCTCATAATATGTGCGAATTTTTAATGGATTGAAAAATGACGATTGCCGATGGCAGGATGCATGCAAATATGCAGGCTTCCTTGCAGAGTCTTAATCGGCATTCTTCGGAACAGCTGCAACCTTCCGAGAATGACCTGAAGAACCGTCAAGTGCTAGAAGATGCACTTGTGGATCGGCACGCCCGTATTCCTGTGCAATTTCTACCTCATTTTTACGACTATCTGTACCGGCATAACTACCATAGTCTGCGTCAGATCCACTTACTGGCGCAGTTGGTGTTCCTGCTATATTTCTTTGCCGATATCTTTATCATCCCCGACCTGATGATGGTTTCTGGGTTTACTCGGGTGATTTTGGTCTTAGTTTTCTGGATCGTCTGTGAACTGTTATTTCAATACAGCCAGAACATTCGCTTGCTCGATCTGATCCTGCCGATAGGGACTACGCTTTGTGCTGGAGTATGGATCCTGCTCCTGCTCTCTTCTACCAGCCTACATGTAGAAAATTACTTGTATGCTGCATCCATTTTTATTCTAATTGCCAATCTCTGCATCAAGGTTCAATTTAGGGCTGCACTATATTGTTCAATCCTGATCAGCCTGCTGGTCCTGATAGCAATGACGCAGCTAATGACGTTATCGGAAGCTTTTATCTTTATGGTCGTGTTCAGCCCAGTGTTGCTGTTTAGCCTGTATTTTAACTGGAATAATATCCTGCATACCCGTCGTGCATTTATCCGTACTTTGTTAGATGAATGGAACTACCATATGGTGCGTAATCTCGCCCATACTGATGAACTGACTCAGCTCTATAACCGCCGGCATTTTGTTAATCTGGCAGAAAACTGTATTCATGACTGGCCAAGATATTCAAGCACCTGTCTGCTAATGTTTGATGTGGACCATTTCAAGCAAATCAATGATAGTTATGGGCATGATGTCGGGGATCGGGTACTACAGTTAATTGCAGATACAGCGCGTAAGGAAATGCGCCATAGTGATGTACTGGCACGTTTTGGTGGTGAGGAGTTTATTATTTTGCTGTCCGATACACAGTTGCAAGATGCTTTGGTAATTGCCGAGCGCATTCGTAATTCGATTCAGCAGCAGTATCTCTATGCCCGGCCTGAGTTGATACTGAAATTTACAGTTTCGATTGGTATTGCTGAGCTGGAGTCCCATACTCAGGATCTGGATGATCTGATTAAAAAAGCGGATGTGGCGCTTTATGCCGCCAAGAAGAGTGGACGTAACCGGATTGAAGTGTATCGTCCAGATATGAGTTCACCGTTTCAATCTGATCTACAGAATTTTTATACTGAAAAATATATTAACTTATGAACAGTCATAGAAGTAATTTAAACGCATAGACAGTAAATCCAGCCTATCTCATTTTTTGCTTTGTACTCACTCTCCCTTTTTTGTAACCGAAAATATTTATTCTAGATGACTACTTTTAAAGTAAATTTTTAAGGAATAGAATAAAATTTATACAAAACTTAATATATAAAAAATTTTATTTTTTATGGGGAAGGCTGAATGCCACAGGAATATCATAAGGAGTCACGCCTTCTGATTCAGCAGGCGCTTAAAGATCCTCTGGTGTGTATTCCTCAGCCATTAAAATCTGCCTATTATTCTCATCAGAAAAAGCTGCATCTGAGATATCTGCTTCAGGTGAATCTGTTTGCACAGTTTGCTTATGCTTCCTATACCCTTGCGGATATTTATGTACTGCGTGACGTCCACACCCTGTTGCTTGTAACCAAACTGGGTTTTACCTCAGTCATGACCCTGATCACGGTCTGGATGTACCAGCATAGCCGGAATTTACCACTCTTTGATCTATTGCTACCCACTTCGATTATTGGTGCCAGTGCGGTCTGGTTTTTTAATTTAAATCAGTCAGAAAGTCCTTATAACCTGATCTATCAATATTCCTCTCTGGTCTTTATCGTTCTGGCAAATTTAAGTGTACATATCCGTTTCAGACCTTCCCTGACCATCTCGGCCCTGATTACCCTCATGATCTATATTGGTGTGTATTTCAATGTTAAAGGTGATCTGCAACAGCTGGTTCTGTTTTCTCTGATTTATTTGCCGGTGCTAAGTTTTAGTATCTATATCAGCTGGAATTCAACGCTTAAATCTCGGATTGTATTTTTACAACATACCTTGAACGAATATAACCGTCAGGCTTTTGAGCATATGGCGCATACCGATTCCCTAACAGGATTAAATAATCGCCGCTTTTTTGAATATTTGGCTCAGCAACATCTAACACATACGCTTGAAGAAGGAACACCGAGTCCTAGTTCATTAATCGTCTTTGACGTCGATCATTTTAAAAAGATTAATGATAACTATGGTCATGATATTGGCGACCAGGTACTGCAAATCATTGCGAAAACAGCTCAAAGTGAAATGCGAAATACTGATATTCTGGCGCGCTACGGCGGGGAAGAGTTTATTGCCCTGCTTCCTGATACGCATCTGGATGATGCTCTAAAAATTGCCGAGTGTTTAAGGCAGCGCATTGAACAGACCGAAGTGTTTCTTGATCAAGTTCAGTCCTTAAAATTCACCATTTCAGTGGGTGCGGCGATCTTGGAAACCTGTGAAACGGACCTGTATACCGTAATTAAACAGGCGGATATTGCGCTGTATCAGGCCAAGGCCAACGGACGGAATCGAGTAGAGCACTATGACCCTTTAACCAGTCCTAATGTCGTACTGCTGTCACAAGGCTCATGGAATAAGGATCGGGCAATTAAAATCGTAGGAACCTAGTTAAAAGATATCTTCATCGAAACGGTCTTGATCGATTTTATAAATATGAAAGTTACGTTCAATTTGTATCTCTAAAAGAAACTCTATTTTTAAAATACTCTTTTTACTTGGAAGTATTTGATTGAGTACCTCTTTTAATAGATTTAAGCATTCAGCTCATATATTTGCCGCATCTGAAATTTTTATAGGCTCATTTAACTTAAACAATAGCTTCATGAAAGGCAGCATCAGTTGATGATAGCTAGGCAATGACATATTTTTCTGTATAAAGTTTTATTTTTATTCATCATAAACATAAAAAAGGACGCCTAGGCGTCCTTTTTATTGATATATCATTTTTCAGATACTGCCGCGCGTATCTTGCGCAAAGTTAAAAGCAGTGCTTTTAACCTTGCTCATGGCGTAATTTAGGCAAGAAGCTTCGCTTCTTGAAACCCCTAAATTACTCCCATTCAATCGTCGCAGGTGGTTTAGACGATACGTCATAAACCACACGAGAAACTTCAGCAATTTCGTTCATGATACGAGTCGAGATTTTATCTACCAGCTCGTATGGAAGGTGAGCAAAACGAGCTGTCATGAAGTCAACAGTTTCAACTGCACGAAGTGCAATGACCCATGCATAACGACGACCATCACCTACAACACCAACAGATTTAACAGGCTGGAATACAGCGAATGCTTGCGCAGTTTTGTCATACCAACCGCTAGCACGAAGTTCTTGCATGAAAATGTCATCTGCCAAACGGAGAATGTCAGCATATTCTTTTTTCACTTCACCAAGAATACGAACACCTAGACCCGGACCTGGGAATGGGTGACGATAAAGCATTTCAAATGGAAGACCTAAAGTGGTACCCAATTTACGTACTTCATCTTTGAACAGGTCACGAATTGGTTCAACCAGTTCAAATGCTAGATCCTCTGGTAAACCACCCACGTTGTGGTGTGATTTAATCACGTGTGCTTTACCCTGTTTGCTTGCAGCAGATTCGATCACGTCAGGATAAATCGTACCTTGAGCCAGGAAGTTTACGCCATCAAGCTTACGTGCTTCTTCAGCAAATACTTCGATGAATTCACGGCCGATGATTTTACGTTTTTTCTCTGGATCAACTTCACCCGCAAGTGCAGTCAAGAAACGCTCTTCAGCATCAGCACGAATGACACGGATACCCATGTTTTTCGCAAACATGTCCATAACCTGGTCGCCTTCATTCAGACGAAGTAAACCATTGTCCACGAATACACATGTCAATTGATCACCAATTGCACGGTGTAAAAGTGCCGCAACAACTGATGAATCTACACCGCCTGAAAGACCGAGCAGTACTTTTTGATCACCAATCTGTTCACGAAGCTGTTCAACACGAAGGTCGATAATGTTTTCAGAGTTCCACAGGCTACGGCAACCACAGATATTGTGAACGAAGTTAGACAGTAACTCTTTACCTTTGGCAGTATGAGTGACTTCCGGGTGGAACTGAATACCATAGAAACGGCGTTTTTCATCAGACACCATTGCGACCGGACAGCTTGGTGTACTGGCAGTAATCTGGAAGCCTTCTGGAATTTGAGTCACTTTGTCACCGTGGCTCATCCAGACTTTCAATTTGTCTGCTGAATCTTCAAGATCGCCAATAAGACCATCACGGATTTGAATGTCTACTTCTGCATAGCCAAATTCATGTACTGTACCTGGCTCAACCTTACCGCCAAGTTGTGCAGACATGGTTTGCAGACCGTAGCAAATACCCAATACAGGAATGCCCAAGTTGAACACAACTTCTGGCGCACGCGGGCTGCCTTCTTCGTGAACGCTCTCAGGACCACCTGACAAGATGATACCGTTTGGATTAAATGCACGAATGTCTTCTTCAGACATGTCATAGGCAAACATTTCAGAATATACGCCAGACTCACGTACGCGACGTGCAATCAATTGGCTATATTGAGAACCGAAATCCAAAATCAGGATACGATCTTCAGTGATTTGAGTATTGGTAGTCATGACAAACAACTATAGAAAGGCAAACGAAAGATAAGCGCCGTATTCTATCATTTTTCGCTGCATTAAGCACACTGTTTCAAGGCGCTTGAAATATATACATATTTAGCACTGTATCTTGATCAGACTGAATTTTTTGTCAGATCTGCTTCAATCCTGGATTCAAGATTGAATGAGATTGAAGCAGAACCTTAAATGTGGTTATTTCACTTTTTCGATACTAATCACATCAATATCGGTAGGTTTCTGACGATGAGTATCTACCTCACCAAGCACACGAACGTTATCACCCGCTTTTAACTTTAAGGGTTTCCACAGGTCATCATCAACATCAATAATAATCGTGCCACTGCTGTCTCGAAGTTCAAAATCATCACTCTGCGGTGCAACTTGACGCACAATTTTACCTGTTAAGGTCACACCAGTTTCATCCGGCATTTTTTGTGCTTGAGCAATGCTGACTTTATTTTTTTGAGCTTCAGCAAGGAGGGCCTGATCTGACTTTGCCCATGCACCGCCACTAACAACGAGTCCCGTCATCAATACAGCTAAAATTTGCTTTTGCATTCAATATACTCCTTAAACAACAGGTTTAAATTCCTGATTCTATCTAATCAGAGTGAATGCACTGCACGAAGCTTAATTCTGTAAAGCTAGTTTAATGTTATGTATCCACAAAAAAGCGGTCTTAGACCACTCGATTGGATCGTTGTTTTACTATTGGCGCTCAATCAGATGATCAAGACTGAAGCGACCTGCACCCTGTAATACCAATAGCAATAAGCCGCCTGCCATCGCGAAGTTTTTCATAAAGTTCACTGCATCCTCAGGCGTACCATGAAATAAAAATGCAGTCACTAAGCTAAAGCCAGCCAAAAGTGCTGCCACAACACGAGTCTGCAAGCCAAATAAAATCGCTAAACCACCACCCAACTCCAGCAAAATTGTCACAGGTAATAATTCAGCAGGAACACCCATAGCTTGCATATAACCAACTGTTGCTTCATAGCCAGCGATTTTGCCCCAACCTGCCACAATAAAAATATAAGCCATTAAGACACGTGCAGACACGTGCAGACACGTGCAGACACGAATGTTGCGGATTCAAGTACAGGATGAGCAACAAGATTGGCGATAATACGATTTGGATTCAACATGATAAAAACTCGAAGATGATTGCTAAAACATGAGCACATCTTATAAGTTTCATTTTTAATTATTAATAACCAAAATAAGATTCATCATTTTATTTTTAGAATGATGAGACTGGAAATAGACCACTTTTGATGCTGACTTTAAGCCTAATCACTGTTAGGATTTGGGCACACTTTTGCTTGTACTGGCGCCATGGAACTGCTTGATTTTATCCTACATGTAGATGACCATCTGCTTGAATTCATCACCAATTATGGGGTGTGGATTTATGCCATTCTTTTCCTGATTATCTTTGTAGAAACGGGACTGGTAGTCATGCCTTTCCTGCCGGGTGACAGCTTGCTGTTTGCTGCGGGGGCACTTGCAGCATCTACTGGGGCCATGGATCCGTGGGTACTGATTCCGCTCCTATTTGTGGCAGCAGTACTGGGTGATACGCTGAACTATCATATTGGCAAGTTCATCGGGCCGCGTGTGTTTGAAGTTGAATCGCGCTTTATCAATAAAAAACACCTACTAGCAACCCAGCAATTTTTTGCCAGACATGGTGGCAAGACTATTATCTTTGCCCGTTTCGTGCCTTTCGCCCGTACCTTTGCTCCTTTTGTGGCCGGTGCTGGCAGCATGAATTATAAATATTTCCTGAGCTATAACGTGATTGGTGGTTTTTTGTGGATCAGCTCTTTTGTGATTTTGGGTTATCTGTTTGGAAATATGCCAATCGTTAAAGATAACTTTACCTATCTGATCTTCGGCATCATTATTATTAGTGTATTGCCAGGCATCTTCGGTTTTATTCAACAAAAACTGAAAAAGAACAAAATGGCTTAAATCCTGATCGCTGAACTCAGTTAAATATACTGATGATCAGCGGAATCAGGCAAAGCAGCAAAAACAGGACCGACCCTTTATATACGAGGTCGGTTTTTATTTTCTCCGACTCCCCTGCCAGAATTGCCTGACCGAACGCCATCCAGAAGACAAACACTGGTAATGTCACCAGACTAAATATCGCGAACACCAGTACGAAATTAGTTGGATTTTCCCAGGTCACCATGGGAAAAATACCGGAAGCAAACAAAGCCGCTTTAGGATTTTTTAAAGTCGCAGTAAACATCTGCCAAGGCCGGATCATCGGGTGCTTATGATTATGCTGCTCTAGCTGTTTGGCTTTAAACAGTCTGAAGGTCATCCAGCCTACAGTAATTGTGCTCAGTATATGTAGCATGCCCTGAAAATTCGGCCAGATCGGGACAGCAAGATGTATCAGCAAGGCCCAGACATTAATGGCATAGAAGTAACCCAGCAGAATAGCAGGTATATATAAACTGGTTCTGGCCTGACCATGTTGATGTGCCGCACTGGCAACCAGTGCATTGCCTGGGCCCGGAATCATCAATACTGTAATTACAGCCAGAATAAATAGCCAGTTTTCGATCATACGCAAACTTACCGCAAAGAATGGCGCAACATTAACGAATCTGCTCAATATATAACAAGATGAAAATTCTCATAAATTTGTTCCGAGCAGTCATTCCAGCTAGTTTTATATGCAAAATAATGTCCCTTTCCGGAATGCGATGCTAAAAAATGCCGACCTCAGTCAGCATTTTTATTTTTTATCTTCATCATTATATTTTTGGTACAGCCTGGCGAATGATCAGTGGGCAGCTCTTATAGCGTGCTGCCTGAACAATCGCTTCCTGCTCACCTAAAACACGTGCCAGTTCGGTCTTCTTGGTATTGGAAGACTGACCCATATTCACTGAAATGCTCGGCCCAATGCCCCAACCACTATGGCTACCCCAGCCACCACCCACACCGACGCCTACGCCAACACCCGTTCGTTTCGGCGCTTGTACACCATTGTCGATATACTGCTGGATACGGTTATATTCGCCTTGCAGCTGACCGCAATCATAGGACTGGTATTGGGTGGGCGACACATAGGTCGGCTTGACGGTCGTAGCACAGGCACTTAACAAGGCCAGGCCCACGATGCCAAGACTGAATTTTATGAGTTTCATGCTGGAATCATCAATCTTATTTTTGCTCAATCTCATTGAACAACGATTGATAGGCCTGAGTCAATTTATGATCAGTAGCCAGATGAATTAAGGGCTGATTTTTCTGATGGGATTCTTTCATGATCACCGATGGCGGCAACATATTTTCCAATACCGGCAAGCCCTCATCTTTCAGCTGTTGCACCACCTCACGTGGCAGTTTGGCCTGAGCCTGAAACTGATTAACCACAATCCCTTCAATTTCCAGACGGTTATTATGGTCGTCCTGGGTTTCGATGACATTTTCAATCAGGGTATGCAGGGCACGTTTGGAAAATACATCACAGTCAAAGGGAATCAGTACCCGATCTGCCGCAATTAAAGCTGATAAGGTAAAGAAATTAAAAGCCGGCGGCGTATCAATAAACACCAGCTCATACTGACCCGTTAACTGTTGTAAGGCATCACGTAGTTTATAGATCTTATGTTTGGATTCCAGTGCATGTGCCAGTGTGCCGAGACTTGGGCTGGCTGGAATCACATCCAGATGTTTAAACGGTGACTGGTGCACATAGCTTTCCAGGCCTTTAGTGCGGGTTTTTAGAATTGAGCCGATGGCATTGCCAATCAGACCCTTGTTCTGCTGGCTGCCCAGCACTTCATCAAAATAGTTTTCAATATTGGGTTCTAATGCAGGCTTGTCTCCCGAATAGGTTGCATCATCACCAAGCAGATACTGGCTGGAATTGGCCTGTGGATCGAGGTCAATGAGTAAGGTTTTATGCCCCTGATGTGCACTGATTGCTGCCAGATTCACTGCAATACTCGACTTCCCCACGCCACCTTTTTGGTTAAACACCACACGTGTACGCATTAAAACCCCCTATTATTTTTATCAATCTATTTAAAATTTAGCCAAACAAAATGATGTTATTTTCTAGCCAAAAGTTGGCTTGATAATCACTAGTGCCATAATTGCAGCTAATGAAATAATTGCAATAACCAGGCCAGCACGACGTTGAACCAACAGGACAGAGTCATCTTTTTTATAGGCTTTCATCAAAGATGAAACCAGTACCAGAAATAAAATGACCTTGGCATAGAACCAGGGTTGTACTTCAAAGTTTTTTATCACTAGCGAAATGACACCCGTCAAAGCAATTATGGCAAGTGCCAGATGCTGCAAGGCAACAAATAGCTTGCGTGCGACCGGATTAGGTAAATTGCCCTGTGTACCAACAAACAAGGTAAATGCACGTGCCAGAATCGCGATAATTGCCAGACTGGCCGCTGACATATGGATAATTTTGACTAATAATTGGGTTTCCATATGTTCCTCTTAGTTTTTCGGGGCATGTGCACATTCAGGACTGGTCGTATCCTGACCGCTCCACTCTTCTGGAACAAATGCGTGGATTGCTAATGCATGGATTTTTTCCGGACTCAGTAAATCGCCTACTGCGGCATAGACTTTCTGATGACGCTGTACCTGACGCAGGCCTGCAAAAGCTTCACTCACAATTACCGCTTTAAAGTGTGATTCCTTACCCGGGTAATAGCCACCGTGACCAGAAGACTCATTTACCACCTCAAGATGAGATGGAGACAGGGTAGCCAGACGCTCTCTTAAGACTTGTTCAATACTCATGGCCTTCTCCGCAATTACAAATGATCCAAATTCTATTCAGTATACCCTGTTCTGTCATGAGTTTTACTGTGCTCAAGGAGAGTTAAAGGTTGCCAAGGCCCTGTTTTAACAAAATTTTGCATAAATTTTGTCGATTTATAGCGCTGAATTGGCTGAATTGATTTTATTTTATGCAAACGGTGCAAGATTTCTCATAAAGTTATTGACCCTGTTTTTGCATGCTGTATTATACACGGCATGCGGGAATAGCTCAGTTGGTAGAGCACAACCTTGCCAAGGTTGGGGTCGCGAGTTCGAGTCTCGTTTCCCGCTCCAGATTCTTTTTTGTTTAGTTTTTTAATAGTAAAAAATTATTCGACCCTGCGGGAATAGCTCAGTTGGTAGAGCACAACCTTGCCAAGGTTGGGGTCGCGAGTTCGAGTCTCGTTTCCCGCTCCAAATTCTAAAAGCCCTGATCGAAAGATTGGGGCTTTTTTTATTTTCAGGCTATTTAGCCAAGTTGAAATTAGATGCCTGGTTGAATATCTATTTCTCTGGGTATTTCCACGATCCCCTACTTCAATTAATCTATTGATACAAAAGACAAAAATTACTTTCCTAAATCTACATCCATAATTTTAGCGTCGTTATACAAAATTACATGTATTAGGAAGGTGCGTATCATACATGGCGCCTTTCTACACTCCAATGTGGTCTGAGCACAAGCGCATTCTATTGATTAGATCATAGTCTTTTTCTGTATTTTCTAGCCTTATATTTACCAGCAAAATAACAAACAAGGAACTTATAGATATCTTTTTCAGTACAGAGAAGCTTTGCCTCCTATTTATTCTATCCCGATGAGCTGTTTATCTTTAATTTCAGGTGATCAGCTCCTCATTAGAAAATATTGTTTTTTTTATTTGACGCTAGTGTAGAAATATCTAAATATAAAATCCGAACAAAAATTTAAGAGAAAATAATGACAACAAAAATAGAGGTAGATTATCAACCCGATATTTTAGGAGCTGGTTATGAACAGGCCACCTTAGATCTTCCAAATGATTACGAAGGTCAGGTGGTGGCGACCCTCGTTCGCAAGAAAGCCGCTGAACCGACTAAAAAGGCGGTGCTATATATCCACGGTTTTATCGACTATTTTTTCCAAACTGAAATGGCAGAGCGTTTCAATGAGCAGGGTTTTGACTTTTATGCGCTGGACCTACGTAAATATGGCCGCTCCTATTTGCCACATCAGAAGTACTATAACGTTCATAGCCTGTCAGAATATGATGCAGAAATTACTCAGGCACTGGATATTATCGGTCAGGAAAGTCATGACGCCGTGCTGCTTTGCGGACATTCAACGGGGGGCTTAACCACAACCTTGTATGCTGCACATCATCCTGATCATCCCCTGATTAAAGCACTCTGGGCAAACAGTCCCTTTTATGACTTCAATATGAGTCGTCTGGAAAAGAAATTTGCCATTCCTCGAATGGCAGCAATGGGCAAACGTTTTCCAAACCTTCTATTCCCAAGTCGTCTTAATAAGTGGTATGTCCCAAGTTTGCACGCCAGCCATCATGGTGAATGGAACTTTAACCTAGAATGGAAAAAAGTCCGTTATCCTATGGTGCGTTTGAGCTTTGTACATGCCATTCATGAGGCCCAAAAAGAACTGCATCAAGGTCTTCAGTTAAATATTCCTGTCCTGATCATGCATTCGCATCAGACGACTTATCCACGAAAATTTAATCGTCATGCACAAAGCAGCGATGTGATCCTGGAAGTGCAGGATATGATTCAGCATGCCAGAAAAATATCGGGCGATGTCACCTTATGTGAAATTCATAATGGCTTGCATGACCTGGTCCTGTCAGAAAAAGCGGTACGGGAACAGGTCTATCAACAGCTGTTTGAATGGTTACAGACCAAAGGACTTTGACCAGTTCATAACCCTCATTATTTGCAAGATAGCGGGAAGGAAAATGATAAATGACCTTCCCTAAAATTTGCTCAAAGATTTTTCATCAAGCAGGTATTAATTGTTATTTTTTAGCAAGCTTATTTGTGTGAAACATCATGTTTTAATATTTTAAAAATTTAATCTTTATAGGCTAATAATTTGATTTTTATTAAAAATAAGGAAATCTCCTTATCCCCGCTTTGTTACCTTTTGTAGCACGCTTGTAAACCCTCGACATAGCTTCAGATTTGCTCTTTATATTAGCTATAACTCTTCATTCCCAGATGAGTCTTCGTCTTTCACCCTTATTTCTCTCACAGCTATAACAACCAATGAAAGGACAAGAATATGCGCTATGCAGATCCAAATACTGACGGTTCAAAAGTTCAATTTAAAGCACAATACGAAAACTTTATTGGTGGTAAATGGGTGCCCCCGGTCAAAGGTGAATACTTTGATAATATTTCCCCAGTCGATGGTAAAGTTTTTACCAAAGTACCACGCTCCAGTGTAGAAGATATTGAACTCGCACTCGATGCCGCCCATGCCGCCAAAGCCCAGTGGAATAGCTCATCACCGACCACACGTTCAAATATCCTGCTCAAGATTGCCGATCGTCTAGAGGAAAATCTGGAATTGCTCGCGGTGGCAGAAACCTGGGACAACGGTAAACCGATTCGTGAAACCCTGAATGCAGATATTCCATTATGTATCGACCACTTCCGTTATTTTGCTGGTTGTATTCGCGCGCAAGAAGGCGGCATTTCAGAAATTGACGAAGACACCATCGCCTATCATTTCCATGAACCCCTCGGCGTTGTCGGTCAAATCATTCCCTGGAACTTCCCAATTCTCATGGCAGCATGGAAACTGGCTCCGGCTTTAGCTGCCGGTAACTGCATTGTGCTGAAACCAGCAGAACAAACCCCTGTAAGTATTTTAGTGTTGGTTGAACTGATTCAGGATCTTTTACCACCTGGTGTACTGAATATTGTTAATGGCTATGGCGTTGAGGTCGGTCGCCCACTGGCGACTAACCCTCGTATCGCAAAAATTGCCTTTACCGGTTCAACCGCAGTCGGCCAATTGATTATGCAATATGCCACTGAAAATATTATTCCTGTGACCTTAGAGCTGGGTGGTAAATCACCAAACCTGTTCTTTGCAGATGTGATGGATCAAGAGGATGAATACCTAGATAAAGCCTTAGAAGGTTTTACCATGTTTGCCCTCAACCAAGGAGAAATCTGTACCTGCCCTTCACGTGCACTGGTACAGGAAAGTATTGCCGACAAATTCCTTGAACGTGCAGTTGAGCGTGTCAAGCGCATTAAAACCGGTCATCCGCTGGATACCGACACCATGATTGGCGCACAGGCATCGCAAGAACAGCAGGATAAGATTTTGGGTTGTATCGCCACAGGTCGTGAAGAAGGTGCACAAGTGTTAACAGGTGGTGAAGCACGCCATGAAGTAGGTCAAGGCTTCTATATTGAACCGACCATTTTTAAAGGCACCAATGACATGAAAACCTTCCAGGAAGAAATTTTTGGACCGGTGCTGGCTGTCACCACCTTTAAAGATTTTGATGATGCCATTAAAATTGCCAATGACACCATTTATGGCTTAGGTGCGGGTGTCTGGTCGCGTTCAGCCCATACATCCTATCGTGCCGGCCGTGCGATTCAGGCAGGTCGCGTCTGGACCAACTGTTATCACATTTACCCTGCCCATGCGGCATTTGGTGGTTATAAAAAATCAGGGATTGGACGCGAGAACCACAAAATGATGCTCGATCATTATCAACAAACCAAAAACTTGCTCGTCAGCTACTCGACCAAACCCGCAGGTTTCTTCTAATTCCTCTCTAAGCAGAAGCGAACTTCGGTTCGCTTTTTATTGACTTGGTAATTTTAGCCCAAATAGAAAAATAACCGTCCCTCTATCCCAATAAAATCATAAAACTATCCAAAACAAGTATATATATCCTCCTATGATAAGCATTGATTTTTTTAATATTTTCAATTGGATAAAAAAAATACAAAAATTAAAAACTTCCATATAAAGTCGGCTTTCTTTGCCGAAAAAGACTGTGTATAACAATGTTCAGTTTAGGGAAATCAATAAGCATAGGCAAAATTGCTCAAAAAGCGTTAAACTATGCAACCAATAATGTCATGATTCGGTCTGAACAAGATCAAAAAAGAAGGTGAAGGTTGATGCCGCTCAATACAGTTGAAGAGCTTGTAGCAGATATCCGTGCAGGAAAAATGGTCATCCTGATGGATGATGAAGACCGTGAAAATGAAGGCGATTTAGTCATTGCTGCCACGCACGTGCGTCCTGAAGACATCAACTTTATGATCACCCATGCTCGTGGTTTAGTGTGTCTGACTTTAAGTAAAGAACGTTGCCAACAGTTGAATCTTCCATTGATGGTAGATGCTAATGGCGCTCAACACGGGACCAACTTCACGTTATCGATTGAAGCAGCTGAAGGTATTTCTACCGGTATTTCACCTGCAGAGCGTGCGCATACCATTCAAACCGCTGTGGCGGCTCATGCTAAACCTACGGACATCGTACAGCCTGGCCATATCTTCCCATTGATGGCACAGCCAGGTGGTGTCCTGCACCGTGCAGGTCATACCGAAGCAGGCTGTGACTTATCGCGTCTCGCAGGTTTAGAGCCAGCCTCGGTGATTTGTGAAATCATCAATGAAGATGGCACCATGGCACGTCGCCCAGATTTAGAAGTCTTTGCCGAAAAGCATGGCTTGAAAATTGGTACGATTGCTGACTTGATTCATTATCGCATGACCAATGAGCAGACGGTTGAACGTTTAGATCAGCAAACAGTTGATACCGAATACGGTACCTTTGATCTGTATCGTTACCGTGAATTAGGTAACCCGGATATTCATGTAGCACTAGTCAAAGGCGAGCCGAAAGAAGGCGTAACGACTGTACGTGTCCACGGCTTTAACCCGACACGGGACCTCTTAAAACTGAATAAACAGGACGGCGAACCGGCTTGGAATTTAGACAAGGCACTTAAAGAAATTGCAAGCAGTGATCGTGGTGTCTTGGTCTGGATCGGTCAACGTCATTTACAAGATCTAGGTCCTGCGCTTGATACTTTAAAAGCACCCAAAAATGTGAAATCCAATGCTGCACTGTCGCAGCAGTATCAAACTATTGGTGTCGGTGCACAAATTTTGCGTGATCTAGGCGTAGAAAAAATGAAGCTGCTGAGTTCACCATTACGCTTTAATGCATTGTCAGGTTTTAATTTAGAAGTGGTGGAATACATCACCGCACAACACACATCTTAAGATAAGAATCGAGGTTATTATGGCTGTTCGCCGTATTGAAGGTATGTTACATCTCGCGAACGAAGACCGTTATGCGATTTTAGTTGGTCGTTTTAATAGCTTTGTTGTTGAACATCTGTTAGAAGGTGCCGTTGATACATTGAAACGCCATGGTGTATCAGAGGATAATATCACGGTCGTTCATGCACCTGGTGCCTGGGAACTTCCAATCGTTGCAAAAAAATTAGCAGCGACTGGTAATTTCGATGCCATCATTGCCTTGGGCGCTGTGATTCGTGGTAGCACACCGCACTTCGATTTCGTGGCAGGTGAATGTGCCAAAGGTTTAGGCGTAGTTGGTCTGGACGCTGGTCTTCCTGTCATTAATGGCGTACTCACTACGGATAGTATTGAACAAGCGATTGAACGCTCTGGAACAAAAGCAGGCAATAAAGGTAGTGAAGCTGCCTTGACTGCGATTGAAATGGTTAACTTGTTAAAGGCTATTTAAGGCTATGTCGCAAACACTTCAAGCAACTTATGCTGCAAAACGTAAAGCACGTCGTTTTGCTGTACAAGGAATTTATGAATGGCAAATGAGCCACAACCCTGTGCATGAGATTGAAGCACGTACACGTGTGGACAATGCCATGCACAAAGTGGATCTTGGCTATTATCATGAATTGTTGACTCAAGTGGTTGCCAATCATGAAGCATTGGATGCTTTGCTTATCCCTGTGCTGGATCGCGAACTTTCTGCACTTGACGGTGTAGAACTCGCAACACTTCGTTTAGGTGCGTATGAGCTCAAAGAACATCTTGAGATTCCATATCGTGTTGTTTTAGACGAAGCAATTGAGTTAGCTAAACATTTTGGCGGTGCAGACAGCCATAAATACATCAATGGTGTATTAGATCGTTTAGCGACAACTTTACGTGCAGCAGAAAAACAACAAGCAAACTAAGTTTTAAGTAGATTTGTTGTATGGCTGAGTTTTCGATTATCGACACCTATTTCAATCGTAAGAATCAAGATTCTGTCGATTTAGGGGTCGGTGACGACTCAGCCTTGCTCACTCCTCCTTCTCACCAGCAATTGGTGATTTGTGCCGACACCTTAGTTGCGGGTCGACATTTTCCTGTAGATACAAACCCACATGCTATTGGCTGGAAATCTGTTGCCGTCAATTTATCTGATATTGCTGCCATGGGCGCCACACCACACAGTATTTTATTGGCATTGAGCTTACCCCAAATTGATCATGCTTGGCTCAAAGGCTTTAGCCAAGGTTTATATGATTGTTGCGATCAATTTGGCGTGCGTTTAATTGGTGGTGATACCACGCAAAGTCCACATCTGACTCTATCCGTCACAGCACTGGGCTGGGTCGATACAGGCCTTGCTGTAGCACGCTCAGGTGCCCAAGTCGGTGATCTGATTTGTGTTTCAGGTACGGTTGGCGATGCGGCATTTGGCTTAAAGCATTTAGGTCATGATCTACAAAAACGTCTGGATTATCCAACGCCACGTTGTGCTTTAGGTGCTGCGCTTAAAGGCCTGGCCAATAGTATGATTGATGTCTCAGATGGTCTTGCACAAGATTTGGGACACATCCTCAAAGCATCAAATGTCGGCGCAAAGCTGCAACTTGAAAACCTACCACTAAGTACTGCCCTGCACGCCTTAAATGATGAACAAAAATGGCAGTATGCATTGGCGGGTGGCGATGACTACGAATTATGTTTTACAATCAGTCCTGAACATTATGAGCAACTGCGACAGCAAAATCTGGATGTCGCTATAACTAAAATTGGTACGATCACACAATCAAAAGGCTTATCGTTCCATCAAAATGACCAGTCCATTTCGCTGGACTTAAAGGGATATCAGCACTTTGCATAAACCTAAAATTAATTTTTCAGCGATGTCATGGCCTGAGCGTTGCATCGTGTTTTGTGGTGTTGGGTTTGGTTCTGGTCTAGCCCCTAAAGCTCCCGGAACTTTTGGCTCTGCATTTGCGCTTTTGTTTGTGCCAATTTGGCTTGCAATTGGATTTTCAAACACCATATTAGCCATCATTATTATGTCATTGGTTGGTATTTGGATCTGCGGTAGAACAGCAGACCTTATGGGCGTTCACGATGATGGTCGCATTGTGTGGGATGAATTTGCAGGTCAATCCATTACCTTTTTGCCTTTGCTTTATCTGAATGAAATGAGCTGGACGTGGGCATTGGTCGGTTTTGCTCTGTTCCGTTTATTCGATGTCTGGAAACCATGGCCGATTCGTGTCATTGACCGTCAAATTGACGGCGGTTTCGGCATCATGCTGGATGACATTATTGCTGGCCTGTGGGCGGCCCTTTGTATTTTGCTTTATTTTTACTTCACTGTGGCATAAGCCATATTTAGGATTAGAACATGTCAACGACTGTTATTATTCTTGCTGCAGGTAAAGGAACCCGTATGCGTTCCAGCTTACCGAAAGTATTACAACCCCTTGCAGGACGCCCTTTACTAGGTCATGTCATTGAAACGGCAAAAAAATTAAACGCAGATAATATTATTACGATCTATGGTCACGGTGGTGACCGGGTTCAGGCTGCTTTTGCAGAGCAAGAGATTAAATGGGTCGAACAGGCTGAACAGCTGGGTACCGGTCATGCGGTACAGATGACCTTGCCTGTCCTGCCTCAAGACGGCGTCTCTCTGATTCTTTCTGGTGATGTACCCTGCATTAACCCTGTAACCTTGCAAAAATTACTCGATGCCACTGCAGAAACCGGTATTGGTCTGGTGACATTAACCCTGCCAGATGCCAATGGCTATGGCCGTATCGTACGTGAACAGGGTCAGATTCAGGCCATTGTTGAGCACAAGGATGCTTCTGAAGAGCAACGTCAGATTAAAGAAATTAATACCGGTATTTATGCCGTCAGCAATGCCAAACTGCATCAATGGCTACCACGTTTAAGCAATGACAATGCGCAAGGTGAATATTACCTGACTGATATTGTGGCAATGGCTTTGGCAGATGGTATGCAAGTTGCATCTGTAGAACCAGAAATGGCTTTTGAAGTTGAAGGGGTAAATGACCGTGTGCAGCTGGCTGCTTTAGAACGTCAGTTCCAGGCATTTCAGGCCAAACAGCTAATGCAGCAAGGCGTACATCTGATTGATCCAAGCCGTTTTGACCTACGTGGTAATTTAACTGTAGGTACTGACGTTTGTATTGATATCAATGTGATTATCGAAGGTGATTGCGAGTTAGGTAACAATGTTGAAATTGGCG
The DNA here is from genome assembly GCF_002381195.1 of Acinetobacter sp. UBA3461. NCBI lineage: Bacteria > Pseudomonadati > Pseudomonadota > Gammaproteobacteria > Moraxellales > Moraxellaceae > Acinetobacter > Acinetobacter sp. UBA3461. The sequence continues at coordinate 52,250 of NZ_DFRO01000041.1, forward strand.
CAGGCTGTGTGATTAAAAACACTAAAATCGCAGCGGGTACCAAGGTTCAGCCATATAGCATTTTCGACAGTGCTATCGTGGGTGAAGATACCCAAATTGGCCCATTTGCACGTTTACGTCCAGGGGCAAAACTTGCCAATGAAGTTCACATTGGTAACTTTGTTGAAGTTAAAAATACCACGATTGGTCTAGGCTCTAAAGCCAACCACTTTACCTACCTGGGTGATGCTGAAGTTGGTGCAGGCTCAAACATCGGTGCAGGGACCATTACCTGTAATTATGATGGTGCCAACAAATTTAAAACAATTATTGGTGATCAAGCCTTTATTGGCTCGAACAGTTCATTAGTGGCACCTGTGAGAATTGGTAACGGTGCTACAGTCGGTGCAGGCTCGACGATTACCCGTGATGTGGAAGACAACAGTTTGGCAGTAGAGCGTTCTAAGCAATTTGCCAAAGAAAACTATCCACGTCCGCAAAAAATCAAGAAATAAGGGGAACAAATATGTGTGGTATCGTCGGTGGCATTGCGGAACGCAGCATTACCAATATTTTGATTGAAGGCTTAAAACGCCTGGAATACCGTGGCTATGATTCAGCAGGTTTAGCCCTGATCAACAATCATCAGGTCCTGCGTGAACGCCGTGTCGGCAAGGTTTCCAACCTTGAACAGGCGGTGAATGAATCACAGATTAGTGGTTCCCTCGGTATTGCACATACACGCTGGGCGACCCATGGCAAACCGACTGAAGAAAATGCCCATCCGCATATTTCTGAAAATGTTGCAGTGGTGCATAACGGAATTATCGAAAACTATCAGGAACTCAAAGATGATCTTGAAGCTTTGGGCTATGTGTTTACCTCACAGACCGATACTGAAGTGGTTGCCCATCTGATCAATGATGCGCTGAAATCTACCCCAAGCCTGTTAGAAGCTGTACGTCAGGTGGTGCCGCAACTAAAAGGTGCTTATGCACTGGGTATCGTACATACGGATCATCCAGATGAACTGATTACCGTGCGTGAAGGCTCTCCACTGGTGATTGGTGTCGGCATTGGTGAAAACTTTATCAGTTCTGATCAACTGGCTCTGTTGCCGATTACCAACCGTTTTATCTACCTTGAAGAAGGTGATATTGCCCGTTTGACCCGCACCACCATTGAAGTCTTTGTCGATGGTCAACTGGTCGATCGTCCGGTCAAAGAACTGGATGCTGCGGTCAGCAATGCTTCTAAAGGTGAATACAAGCATTACATGCTCAAAGAAATTTATGAGCAGCCTGAAGCGATCAAACAGACGATTTCCCAAGCCTTAAATGGGAATGATCTGCGCGAAGATTTTCTTGCGAATGCCGTTGAGGATTTTGCCAAGATTCAGCAAATTCAAATAATTGCCTGCGGTACCAGCTATCATGCCGGCATGATTGCCAAATACTGGTTTGAACAGCTGATTGATCTGCCTTGCCAGATCGAGATTGCCAGCGAATTCCGTTATCGTACGCCAGTGATTGTAAATCATACGCTGTATGTGTGTATTTCCCAATCTGGTGAAACTGCCGATACCTTGGCTGCATTACGTGATACACAGAAACGTGCGGCTGCCAAAGGACTGGATATCACCACCATGACGATTTGCAACGTAGCAACCTCCTCGATGGTACGTGAAACCAATCACAACCTGCTGACTTTGGCAGGCCCTGAGATTGGTGTTGCATCGACTAAAGCCTTTACCACACAGCTAGCTGCACTGATGCTATTGGTACTGAAACTGGGTACAGTCAAAAATACAATTTCAGCAGAACAGGTCACAGCTATTAGCACCGACTTATGGCATATGCCAAAAGTGATTCTGGATACCTTGCATCATGACAATGAAATTTTACGCCTTTCTGAACTGTTTGTAGAAAAGCAGCACTGTCTGTTCCTGGGCCGCGGTACACATTTCCCGATTGCGCTAGAAGGTGCCTTGAAGCTGAAGGAAATTTCCTATATTCATGCTGAAGGTTATGCCGCAGGTGAACTTAAACATGGTCCATTGGCCTTGGTCGACAACGACATGCCCGTGGTGATTCTGGCGCCACAGGATGACATGCTGGATAAACTCAAATCCAATATGGAAGAAGTGCAGGCACGTGGTGGTGAGCTGTTCGTCTTTGCTGATGAAAACAGTGGTATTAAAGCCAAAGACCGTCAACATGTGGTCCATATTCCTGCAGTCAATGCAGTACTGGCCCCGATTGTGTATAGCATTCCGGTGCAGTTATTGTCCTATCATGTTGCAGTGCTGCGTGGTACGGATGTCGATCAGCCACGTAACCTGGCAAAATCGGTCACTGTAGAATAATTAGAATTGAATCAAGGCTGGAGAACCGGCCTTTTTCTTCTGAATAGAGAGCCTCTAAATGACAAAACTGACGTGCTTTAAAGCCTATGACATTCGCGGCAGATTGGGCAGCGAACTCAATGAAGAGATTGCCTATAAAATTGGTCGCGCCTACGGACAAATTTACCAGCCAAAAACCGTTGTGGTTGGTTGTGATGTTCGCCTTAGCAGTGAAGATTTAAAACAGGCTACTATCCGCGGTTTAAATGATGCGGGCGTGAATGTTCTAGATTTAGGTATGACTGGGACTGAAGAAGTTTATTTTGGTGCCTTCCATTTAGATGTGCAAGGT
>NZ_DFRO01000046.1:0-70664 GCF_002381195.1 Acinetobacter sp. UBA3461
ATCATGATCTTCTTCGTAGCAATGGGTCTTGTAGTTGGCTTAATGAACGTAGCTGTACCGCTTCAAATCGGTGCACGTGACGTTGCCTTCCCATTATTGAACTCTCTAAGCTTTTGGCTATTTGCTGGTGCTGCGGGTCTGATGATGGTGTCTCTGGCTCTTGGGGAGTTCGCTGCAACTGGTTGGATGGCATACCCTCCACTATCAGGCATTGAATATTCTCCAGGTGTTGGTGTTGACTACTATATCTGGGCACTTCAGGTTTCAGGTCTAGGTACGCTTCTTACTGGTGTTAACTTCTTTGTTACCATCATCAAAATGCGTGCGCCTGGCATGAAGATGATGGATATGCCGATTTTCACTTGGACTTCGCTTGTAACAGTTGTATTAATCGTTGCAACCTTCCCGGTGTTAACTGCAACACTTGCAATGCTGTCTCTTGACCGTTACTTCGGCTTCCACTTCTTCACAAATGACATGGGTGGTAGCCCAATGTTGTACGTGAACTTGATTTGGACTTGGGGTCACCCAGAAGTTTATATCTTGGTATTACCAGCTTTTGGTATTTACTCAGAAGTAACTTCAGTGTTCTCACGCAAAGCATTGTTCGGCTACAAATCTATGGTGTACGCAACTGTAGCAATTGGTGTTCTTTCACTGGTTGTTTGGGTTCACCACTTCTTTACAATGGGTGCTGGTGCCAACGTTAACGCGTTCTTCGGTATCATGACCATGATTATTGCGATCCCGACTGGTGTAAAAATCTTCTCTTGGTTGTTCACCATGTACAAGGGCCGCATCACTTACACCACTCCAATGCTATGGACACTTGGCTTCCTTGTGACTTTCGGTATCGGTGGTTTAACAGGTGTATTGATGGCAGTTCCACCAGCGGACTTCCTGGTACATAACTCTTTATTCCTGATCGCTCACTTCCATAACGTAATTATTGGCGGTGTAGTATTCGCAATGTTCGCAGGTATCATTTACTACTGGCCAAAAATGTTTGGTTGGAAGCTAAATGAAACTTGGGGTAAAGCAGCGTTCTGGTTCTGGTTCTTCGGTTTCTACTTTGCATTCATGCCACTTTATATCCTTGGTTTCATGGGTATGACTCGTCGTCTGAATACATTTGACAACCCAGAATGGGACCCATATGTAAATATCGCGATGTTCGGTGCGATTCTTATTGCACTAGGTATTGCCTGCTTCGTTATGCAGATCGTTGTTGGTTTCTTGCAACGCGAACAAAATATGGACTATACAGGCGATATCTGGGATGGTCGTACACTTGAGTGGGCTACTTCGTCTCCATCTCCATTCTATAACTTTGCTTACCTTCCAAAGATCAATGGTATTGATACTTTCTGGACTGACAAAGAGAATGGTGTTGCATACGCAAAACCAACCAAGTACGAAGACATCCATATGCCGACTAACCGTGCTGCTGGTTTCGTTATCGCCATGTTCATCACTGTTATGGGCTTCGCGTTAATCTGGCACATCTGGTGGTTAGTAGTTGTTACTTTCGTTGCATCTATCATCAGCTTCATCGTTTCTTCTTTCACCAAGAAAGTGGATTACTATGTCCCAGCTGCTGAAGTTGAGCGTATCGAAAGTGAACGCTATGCGATCCTTGAAAAACACTTGAAGAAGGACTAAGACCATGGCTGAAGTACTTCATCACGACAACCACGGACACGATGAGCATCATCATCACGATGATACTGACATCACTGTCTTTGGTTTCTGGACTTACTTGATGAGTGACCTTGTCCTTTTCGGTACACTCTTCATTGCATTCGCTGTTTTGAGTAGCCACATTCCTGTGGGCACTCCAAGTGCGAAAGATCTGTTTGGCGATTCTTTAGGTTTCGTTCTTACTGAAACCTTCGCCCTTCTGATCTCTTCTGTAACCTTTGGTTTTGCAGTTCTTGCTGCATACAAAAAAGACGTTGCAAAAGTACTGACTTGGTTAGCGATTACTTGGGTATTCGGTGCTATCTTCATCGGCATGGAACTATATGAGTTCAATCACTTAGTTCATGCGGGTCACGGTCCAAGCACAAGTGCGTTCTTATCTGCGTTCTTTACTTTGGTAGGTACGCACGGTATTCACGTAACTTCTGGTCTGGTCTGGATGATCGTGCTTATGATTCAAATCAAGAAATATGGTTTGACTCTTGCAAACACGCGTCGTCTAGCTTGCCTAAGCTTGTTCTGGCACTTCCTTGACATCGTATGGATCTGTGTATTCAGCGTAGTTTACTTGATGGGAGTTCTGTAATGAGTCATGATCATAACGCTGCTGGCGAATCACACGGTAACGTGAAGCAATACACTATCGGCTTCATCCTGTCTGTTATCCTTACTGTAATTCCATTCGGTATGGTTATGGCGGGCGGTTTTGGCCGTGGTATCTTGATTACTGTCATCGCGATCACTGCGGTTGCTCAGATTCTTGTACAGCTGATTTACTTCCTGCACATGAACTCTTCTTCAGAGCAACGCTGGAACGTAATTGCATTTGTGTATACCATCTTAACCATTGCTATTCTTTTAGTAGGTTCTGTATGGATCATGAACTACCTTCACTACAACATGATGATCTAAACTGGTTGTCATGCTGAAAAAGTATTTATTCCTGACTAAGCCAGGAATTCTCTTTGGTAACTTTGTTACCACTTTGGGCGGCTACTTTGTAGCCGCTCAAGGTTCTGTAGATTTCCTTCTCCTGCTCCTTACCCTTTTTGGTACTACATTCGTTGTAGCATCAGGATGTGTGGTCAATAATGTAATTGACCAGGACATCGACCAGAAAATGCAGCGCACACAAAATCGTGCTCTTGTTAAAAAAACCATTTCTGAACCTGTCGCACTTGCCTTTGCTTTTGTATTAGGCCTGGTCGGTTTTAGTGTTCTCTGGTTTTGGGTAAATGCATACGCTTTCCTATTCGCAGTTATTGGTTTTGTCGTATACGTTGGTTTTTACAGCTTATGGACAAAACGAACAACTATTCACCAGACTCTGGTAGGCAGTATTTCCGGCGCAGCTCCGCCTGTGATTGGTTATACCGCAGTTGCAAATCAGTTTGACTTAGGTGCCCTGCTGATCTTCGTTGGGTATGCCTTCTGGCAAATGCCTCACTCGTGGGGAATTGCAGTTTACCGTTTTCAAGATTACAAAAATGCAGGTATTCCTATTCTACCTGTAGCACGTTCAATTCACCGCACCAAGGTCGAATCGCTGATTTATGTGATTCTGTTTGGGGTTGTCATGAATGGCCTATTTTTCTTTGGCTATGCCAACTGGCTCTATATGGCGGTGTTGAACATCTTAACCTTGTACTGGATTTATTTAAGTATTCAGGGCTTTAAGGCTAAAGATGATGAGGCGTGGGCCAAGCAGTATTTTATGTATTCTGTGAAGCTGATTACTGTGATCAGTATTCTGTTCTGCTTTACATCGACTGCTCCCCAAATGCCATACATCATTTTTTAAAAGATAGAGTTTTACTCTATCTTTTTTTATTTAAGCCTGTTATTTCCCTCGACTCTCTTTTAAATACTTCTACTCTTGCCTTTTAAAATCCTGTCTTTCTGAAACCAACTGCAAAAATACACTTCAATCTTTCTAAAGTGCATTTAACGCATAAAATAAGAATTCTACTTGAGTAAAAAGATACTCATTATGGCGAGATGGCGAGATGGCGAGATGGCGAGATGGCGAGATGGCGAGATTAGAATTATCTCATTACCAACCATCATTAAATCACCAATTAATTAATCTCAGTCAATTTTCTCTTCTCTTTTCTGTGCTACTCATTCCAGCCCGTACAAAACCGCTGTTTAATTATGCAATTCTTGCCAATCTGGTTGTATTTCTCCCCAAAACCCACTAAACTTCACGCTTCGCAAATATTGCGACACAACCTTGGTTGTGACTCCTTGCTTCAATTGACTTAAAAATTGGGGCTGTTTAAACCGTAAGGAGCTGACAATGCGTCACTACGAAATCGTACTATTGGTACATCCAGACCAAAGCGATCAAGTTGTGGGTATGGTAGAACGTTACCTAACTCACATCAAAGAAGCTGAAGGTCAAATCCACCGTCTTGAAGACTGGGGCCGTCGTCAATTGGCTTACCCAATCAACAAGATCCACAAAGCTCACTACATTCTTATGAATGTTGAGTGTGGTCAAACTACTCTTGATGAGCTTGAAGAATTATTCCGTTATAACGACGCAATCATTCGTAGCCTTATCATCCGTCGTGAAAACGCTATCACTGAAGAGTCACTATTGGCTAAGAGTGCTGAAGAAAAACGTGCGCGTAAAGCTCAACGTGAAGAAGCACAACACGCTCAAGACTCTGCTGAAGCATAAGGAGAACCTAACATGGCACGTTTTTACCGTCGTCGCAAGTTCTGCCGCTTTACAGCTGAGAACGTTACGTACATCGACTACAAAGATATCGACACTTTAAAACAGTACATCACTGAAAACGGCAAGATTGTTCCTAGCCGTATTACAGGTACTAAAGCTCGTTACCAACGTCAATTAGCGCTTGCTATCAAACAAGCTCGCTACTTGTCTTTGATCCCTTACACTGACAATCATAAGTGAGGTTGAGCTGTGGATATTATCTTATTACAACGCATTAAAAACCTTGGTAAACTTGGTGATAAAGTTTCAGTTAAAGCTGGTTACGGCCGTAACTTCTTGATCCCACAAGGTATGGCAGTTGCTGCTACTGAGTCAAACACTGCGGCTTTTGAAGCTCGTCGTGCTGAACTTGAGAAAGCTGAAGCTGATATTTTAGCTGCTGCTCAAGCACGTGCTGACCAATTGAACGAAGTAAATATCGTAATCACTGCGAAAGCTGGTGATGAAGGTAAACTGTTCGGTTCTATCGGTACTCGTGATATCGCTGACGCGTTGACAAATGCTGGTCTTACAGTTGACCGTGCAGAAGTACGTCTTCCAAATGGCGCACTTCGTAACACTGGTGAATTCAACATCGCAATCCAATTGCACCATGATGTTGTTGCAGAAGTTCTAGTTACTATCGTAGCTGAGTAATTTCTCACCAAGAAAAAGAGCATGCTTTGGCATGCTCTTTTTTTATCTAAAATAATTCGAAGATATGGTATATCTCACTTTCATTTTATTATTCGCGTAATTTTAAAAATACACTTCGCATTTTTTAACGGAACGCGTATTATTTCACTTCGTAGTTGATAGTTGCTATCCATCTCCGAGAATATTTAAATCATTGTATTAAAATTCAGGGCTTTATATGTCACAGGCGAATGCCAGCACTAAGCACAACAGCGCTAAACCAGAAATTGTTGCTGATACTCAGCTCAAGGAGTTTCGCACGCCTCCACACAATTTAGCGATTGAACAAGCTGTACTTGCTGCCTTAATGACGGTTGCCGAATCTTTTGAACAAGTCGGTGATGTGCTTACTGAGAACGATTTTTATGCAACCCGTCATAAATATATCTTCCGTGCGATTGATCAGCTGTCCAAGGACAACTCTCCTTACGATGCCGTACTGGTGCATGACTGGCTGATTAAACAGAATCTGCTGGATGCCATCGGGGGTGAAGAATACCTGATGCAGCTCATGGCTGACTCGCCATCAAGTTTCTACAACCTGGAAACCTACGCCAACAAGATCAAGGAATTCTCGACCTTACGCAGCATGATTAAAGTCAGTTCGGAAATCCTGCAAAATGCCTATGACACCAAAGGTCGTAGCGTCAGTGAAATTCTGGATCTGGCAGAAACCAATATTTTTTCGATTGCCGAGCAACATAATAATAATGCCAAGGCACAAGGGCCGAAGGCAATCAATACCGTCGTTGCAGATGTTTTTGATAAATTGAATGAACTTTCACAAATGGAAGGTTCGATTACTGGTCTCACCACCGGCTTTGTCGAACTCGACAATAAAACTTCCGGCATGCAATCCGGTGACCTAATTATTGTCGCAGCCCGTCCATCGATGGGCAAAACCACGTTTGCCATGAATCTGGTCGAAAGTGTACTGTTTAACAATAACCTGCCTGCCCTGGTTTACTCGATGGAGATGCCAGCCGATTCGATCGCGATGCGTTTGATTTCATCGTTTGGTCGTGTGCATCAGGGTCATTTACGTGCCGGTAAAATGGACAGTGATGAATGGTCTAAAGTCACCAGCACTATTGTGCATTTGCAGGAAAAGAACCTATATATTGATGACTCTTCTGCTCTACCACCAACGGAAGTTCGTGCGCGTGCGCGTCGTATTGCCAAAATGCATGGCGGTAAGCTCGGCTGTATCATGGTCGATTACTTGCAGCTCATGAAAGTCCCGGGCATGGGTGATAACCGTGTCGGCGAGATTTCGGAAATTTCCCGTAGCTTAAAAGCGCTCGCTAAAGAAATGCAGTGCCCTGTCATTGCCTTATCGCAGTTGAACCGTTCTCTGGAAAACCGTCCAAACAAACGTCCAGTTATGTCTGACTTGCGTGAATCTGGTGCGATCGAGCAGGATGCCGATTTGATCATGTTTATTTACCGTGATGAAGTCTATAACAAGGAATCTAAAGAAGCCGGGACTGCCGAAATTATTATCGGTAAACAGCGTAATGGTCCAATTGGTACTGTGCGTCTGGCTTTTGAAGGTCAATACACGCGCTTTAGTAACCTCTCTCCTGAGTTCTATGCGCAGTATGATGATGAAGAGTAAATATTCTGCTTAAACCTGATTAAAAAAAGAGACTCAAATGGTCTCTTTTTTATTGCTTAAGCATACCTTGGAGGAAATTATATAAATGAGCATGTCCATTTGTGGCGGATAGGACTACAATATTTACAATTTTGAAATGACTGATTTTGTTTTATCAATACAGTTATTTCTCTCCCTCTTTTGTGTATTTCACACAACATCATTTTGTCATCCCGAAGGAGTATCTAGGGTGCGCCAAGCAACAGTTTATATTGACAGTACAGCACTGCAATATAATTTAAACCGTGTCAAACAACTTGCCCCAACCGCTAAAATCGTCAGCATGGTTAAAGCCAATGCTTACGGACATGGAGTTAAAGACTGCTTAGCAGCCTTAAAAGATAGCGATGCCTTCGGTGTCGCCTGTCTTCAGGAAGCACTGGAAATTCGTGAACTCGGCTATCAGCAACCGATTACGCTGATTGAAGGTGTTTTCTCTGCTGATGAAATGCAGATCGTGATCAATCAGAATATCGAAGTTGTGGTGCATCATCAGGTGCAGCTTGACTGGCTACTGGCTCATAAAGATGCTTATATCACTAAAGGCCTTAAAGTCTGGGTGAAACTGAACAGTGGCATGAACCGTCTAGGCTTTAAAATTGATGTGATTAAACAGGTGATCAATCAACTCAAAGCTGAAGGTTTTACTTGTGTACTTGCGATGCATTTTGCCAATGCAGATGCTGATCACCCATTGAATGAACAGCAAATCCAGCAGTTCCTTGAAGTGAAAAATGACTGTGCCCCACTCATGGGTTCATGCTGCAACTCAGCTGCGATTTATAAATATCCTGAACTGCATTTTGACTTTGTCCGTCCAGGTATCATGCTCTATGGCGCGACTCCATTTGCAGATAAAACGATTCATGATCTGGATTTAAAACCAGTGATGACTTTCACAGCTGAAGTCATTACGCTGAATCATATTAAAGCGGGTGAACACGTCGGTTATGGTTCGACTTTCACCGCAGATCAGGACATGACATTGGCCATTGTTTCAATTGGCTATGGTGATGGTTATCCACGCGCCTTCCCGAAACAGAATTATGTCGCAATTAATGGACAACAGACTCGCGTGATTGGTCGTGTCGCAATGGATATGATCGCGATAGATGCAACTGATCTCAATCTGCAGCTTGGCACTGAAGTAGAACTATGGGGTAAAACCCGTCTGGTCGATGATGTCGCTGAAGCAAATGGCACTATCGGCTATGAATTGCTGTGTCGTATGTCTGCACGTCCAGTCCGAAAACTGGTTTAAAATACCGTGCATTAAAAAGCCCAATATTAATTGGGCTTTTTAATTTAATTTTCTGTAGTTTCTTCTTGGTCTTGAGTTTGTAGCTGAGTTAACAGCGCATCTACATGCACTTGTTCAAAACTATGTGGTGTAAAGTCATTAAAACCCATATTCGTACAAAAGTCCCGGATTTCATCGCATCGTGAAATATACTTCATCGACCAGCCGGCAAAATTAATCTGCTCAAGCGGACGCATTTCAAAACGTTTGATATTCTCATGCCGTGGATCTTTGCTCAGCTTTTCAAATAATACATTCAGATGTTCCAATTTGCCTTCAAGACATTGAAAAAAATAGCCATCTGCAAAATATAACGCCCCAGTAATATCGTGACGATAATTAAAATCTCGTGCCTCGGCCAGAATATCCGTTAAGTCATCGAGCAAATTCGACTTATCAGAGGTACTCTGACTGGCATAACAAAAATGATGCATGCTAACCTCTGTAATTTAAATTTTCTTAAATTTAGCATGCCACTGTAACGTGATATCAAACAGATAGATAGTTTTATTGAAAATAATCTAAAGTTGGCTTAGGTAATTCCTGTAAACCTTTCTTCAAAGTATCCGACCACTGCTTACTGATTTTGGTGAAATATTCATCATCTTCCTGAATGCGTTTACCTGCCGGAATTTCAAATGTGTCTTTATGATAAACCAGCACATCCAACGGCATACCTACGGAAACATTGGAACGTAAAGTCGAAGCGAAAGAAATCAGTGAACATCGCAGTGCTTCATCTAGCGGCATATCATAGCTGAGTGCCCGATCCAGAATCGGCTTGCCATATTTACTTTCCCCGATCTGGAAATATGGCGTATCACTGGTTGCACAGATAAAGTTGCCTTGTGGATAAATATGATAGAGCTGCATATCTTGTCCGGCAATCTGACCTCCCACCAATAAGCTGCAATAATAGTTGCTTTGCTCCATGGTATCTGTAGTTACACTTTCAATCACATGCTTCAAGGTACGGCCGACCAGTTCCGCGACTTCAAACATGGTATGCAAGCTGAGAATATTAGGTTCCTGATTCAGTTCCAGCTGATTTTTAATATGCCCGATCACCGCTTGTGTCGTAGCCAGATTTCCTGATGCCTGAATAACAATGACGCGCTCACCCGGAATACCAAAGGTATATAATTTGCGAAACACCGATATATGATCTACACCCGCATTTGTCCGAGTGTCACTAATGAACACCATCCCCTGCTCCAAACGAAGCGCACAACAATAAGTCATTTTTTGTCCTTACTAACAACTTAGAACCTGGACGATGGAATGCATGGATTCCACTCCGCCCTTTTCTCTTACCCCACGTACCGGCGCGACGTCCCAATAGTCGCGCCCAATGGCAACATAAATATGTGCACTAGGTACAAATAACTGATTACTTACATCAAAGCAATACCAAGCTTGGTCAATAAATACCTCTGCCCAGGCATGACTGGCCAGATGAGAAGTATTTTGAGCATACAAATAACCCGAAACATAACGTGCCGGTAAGCCCAGATATTTGCACATGGCAATGAAAATATGAGCATGATCCTGACAGACACCCTGTTTCGCCTCAAAAGCATCAATGGCGGATCCATGTACCGAGCTACTATTTGTTATATACGGTACATGCTCCAATACCGCCTGAGCCAATGCGATCAGATTTAGACGCGTTGGAACTGGCACATACTGTTTTACAAAGTCCTTCATCTCCTCATTACACTGAGTAGTTGAAGTTGGCTGCAAGAACAAGTTTGGATTGATCTGGTCATTCATTCCCTGATCATTATTCAAGGGATTTAAATCGACTATACCTTGCGCCATAATGGTTAAGTACTGATAAGGTGTGCGTTGAGTACTGGTAATCCACAAATTATGAAAGGCATCCCGGCTCAGCTCCCGACTGCCCGGCACGCTGACATCCCAGGAATGCACTTGCTGATGTACATTACTGGAAGGCATCATCTTAATGTACTGAATACTACTGGTGACAGTCTCGGTATAGCTATAATGCGTTTGGTGATTCACCATCAACTTCATACATTAATCTCGAACATATGATGAATATAATCACTGAATTGGTAAAAATTGATCAGGTCAGTATGGTCACGTAGCTGGTTCCAGTATTCATTCAGATCTGACCATCCCATCTCAACCAAGGATTCAATCACATAATCAATTTTTGCAATTGTAGTGGTGGTGTCTTCACCTAGACGTAGCTCCTGATCAAGCTTTTCCAGACATTGACCCAGACTAAAAAACAGAAACACATCCGGAGCTTCACCTTCCAGAATATCCTGACAATCTGTCACGACATCACAGATATAACCGGCATTCTGATCAGCAGTACGAATCAGGCGGTTCAGTTCTGCATAAGCTTTGGCAGACAGTACACCACGTAGTTCCTGAATATTGTCACGGGCCACTTTAAACTGTTGATGGAATGAATAAGGTTGAGCCGGATCCAGCACCAGTTCATTTAGCGAACTGGCATCAAAGGCTGGCAGGCAGAATGCATGCGCATACGCGACTGCCGCATCATCTTCTAAAAATGGAAAATGGGCACATAAAAACTGTGTTCTTGATAAGTAGCGACCCAACCAAAAAATATGTTGCGCATTGGAATTAAGTAAAAGCATGACAAATTCCTTCTTTGCTATTTTTATGAATGGAGATTATCGACAATCCAGGTATCCTTAATGCCACCGCCTTGGGAGGAATTCACGACCAGCGAACCTGCTTGCATTGCTACACGTGTCAGTCCACCCGGTACGATTTCAGTACGATAGGGTGAGCTGAGTACAAATGGACGCAAATCAATATGACGTTCTGCAATGCCATAATTGGTTAAAGTTGGGCTGACAGACAGATCCAGCGTTGGTTGGGCAATATATAAATGTGGCGCAGCCATGATTTTCTCTCTAAAGGTTTCAATCTGCTGTCTAGACGCCTGTGGACCGATCAGCATGCCATAGCCACCTGAACCTTGGGCTTCTTTCACAACCAGCTCATCAAGATGCGCCAATACATAACCAAGATCTTCAGCTTCACGGCATTGGTAAGTGGGAACATTCTTCAGAATGGGTTGTTCGCCAAGGTAGAAATTGATCATCTTATCCACATAAGGATAGATTGACTTGTCATCTGCTACACCGGTTCCCGGTGCATTCGCAATAACAACGTTGTGCTGCAAATAGGCAGACATCAGGCCTGGTACGCCAAGGGTACTATCAGGTTTAAAACAAAGCGGATCGATATAGGCATCATCGACACGTCTATAAATAACATCTACCTGCTGACGACCACGTATAGTTTTTACATAAACTTTCGCGTTCTCTACATAAAGGTCACGTGATGTCACTAATGGCACATCCATTTCCCTTGCCAGGAAAGCATGTTCATAGTAAGCACTATTGAAACGGCCCGGAGTCAGGACCACGATAAACGGATTATCGACAGCTGAGTTTTCTGCCAGAATTTCTTTGAGTAAATGTGGGTATTGCTCTACACCAGCAATAGGTGTCTGTTCAAACAGGCCTGGCATCAACTTTTCACTGATCTTACGGCTTTCCAGCATATAAGACACACCTGAAGGGGTCCTGAGGTTATCTTCAAGTACATAGAACTCACCCTTTGAGTCACGGATAATATCAATACCACTGATCTGACTATAAATGCTGCCTTTCAGACTATGCTGATACATGTGTGGCTGATAAGCCTCATGGGTCAGCACTTGCAGCTCAGGCACAATCCCAGCTTTGAGGATGTCCTGCTGATGATAGATGTCATGCAAAAACAGGTTCAGGGCTTTAACACGCTGTTCACAACCGAGTGCCACCATATTCCATTGCTTGCGTGCAATCACGCGTGGAATAATGTCAAAAGGGATGGTACGTTCGATGCCTTCTTCATCTCCATAAACCGTGAAGGTAATTCCTTCATAAAGAAAATGTTCTTTTGCCAATTTATTCAGGGTGTTAAGCTCATCTAAAGTATGCTTTGACAGCCACTCTTCGATTTTTTGCCCAGCCAGACCATTCATATTCTGGTCATCACGCATTTCATTAAAGAATTTAGATGCCATCTGCTGCAGCACTTGTAGAGGTTTGCCTGTGTGAGTTGCTACCGTGTCCTTCGATTCTGTAAAATTAGTGTTAATCGCCGTTGTTGTAAAATTTTCTATAGTCGTTGTGATATTTGTATCCTGGGTTTCTTTTAGCATACAAACCTCGTCGTATTGTAATCAAATTGTATATTTAACAAAGCAATATCCATGCCATGCGGTATTTTTGTACTTACCATTAATCCCTTTAATTCCAAGTGACTCAATGGCATTTTTGCACCAATGTGTATCTATTCTGCTATTCTCGATTACTTAAAATACTTGCGAAAAAAATAGAGATTTTTTATTGTGTTAATGATTTTTTCTCAATTTGCAGATCTTGATTTCAGCTTATGACCGCACAAGAAAAAGAAACTTCGAATAGCCTTTATCGCCAATGGCAGATTTTATCGCGCCTGACGACCGGGAAATGGATGGGCACTCGCGAATTGCAGGAAATCCTGGAACGTGAAGGTGTGGAAATCAGTTTGCGCACTATTCAGCGTGACCTGAATCAGATTGCGCAGCGTTTTCCCATTGAAAGCAGCAAGACTATTCCACAGGGCTGGCGTTGGCGTTCCGATGCACCGATTCAAAGTCTGCCGCACATGACCAGTTCACAAGCAGTGACGTTTATGATGGTTGAGGAACACCTCAAACATCTGTTACCACCCAGTCTGATTGAGGAAATGAATCCCTGGTTTGATCTGGCACGTCGCAGCCTGTCAACCCAGAACAATGTACGACAATGGATTAACCGGGTCCGTATCGTTCCTGCGACTCAGCCGCTGATTCCGCCTGTCGTAGACCGTCAGGCACAACAGGCGGTTTATGAAGGGCTGTTACAGGATAAGCAGCTGGAATGTATCTATCAGGGTCGCGGGCAAAATAGTGAAGAAAAAACCTATATTCTCAACCCACTGGCATTGGTACAAAAAGGTTCGATCATTTATCTGGTATGTACCCGGCATGACAAATCCGATATTCAGACCTTTGCCCTGCATCGCTTTAAATCTGCGAATGTTTTAAATACGCGTGCCCTGCATCCGGTGAACTTTGATATTGATGAATATATTGAATCCGGTGCTTTGGGCTTCCGGGTCAACTTTGACCAGCCTACTGAAAATGTCATGCTGAAGCTGCACATGCCTGAAGCAGATGCACACTATTTTGAAGAAAGCCAGCTCAGCCGCGATCAACAGATTGAAAAACTTGATCATGGTATGGCTCTCATTAGTGCAACGGTACCTTTTACTTCACAGCTGGTATGGTGGCTACGCAGCTTTGGTAACAAGATTCAAAAAATTGAACCTGAGCACGTTTCCCGAGCCGTATATCAAGAAGACGAAGCATAAAACAGACATAAAAAAAAGCCCCATTCCCGGGACTCATAATTTTTTATATTGTTTTTGTCATTGTTCTGATTAATCGGCTGCTGATCCTGCATATATCTGTGTTGTTCCCCCAGATATATGCAGTAAGGAAGTTTCATAGTTAAGGTCATTACATACATGAGCACGCCAGCTCTGCAGTATTGAACCGGATTGATTTCTTCGTCATACCTTCTCCTTCTCTACTAGATAAAATCACTTTAAGCCTGCTCTGCCTACATGTAAAATAAGAAGAAGCGATGCCTTTTGCAGATTTTTTCCATAGGATTTTTCCTGCTAAACATATCTATTCGGGTTAATTTTTAATCTAAACTATCTTTCCAAGTTAAACCTATAAAATCCAATAACAATTTTGTTCTTGTATAAAACCGCCAAGCCTTGAAAATCTGAAGGTCTGATAAGAACAACAGGGAATCAAGATTTTATGGCAAATCCAGCTCAACTTGTCCGGCATAAACTGCTAAATACCTTCTTTTCACGCTATTCCATCTGGTTCCTTTGTATCTTTATTGCGTTGGTATTTACCGGCTTTCATATCGGCTATTCGCCCCGCTATATTTACTATTTCATGCCTCAAACGCTGGTCAATACGCTGTGGATTATTAGCGCTGTCCTGAGTGTGGTGGGGCTCTATGATGTACTGCAACAACGGCATTCTATTCTCAGGAACTATCCGATTATGGGTCATTTCCGCTTCCTCTTTGAAGAGTTCCGTCCTGAAATTCGCCAGTACTTTATTGAAGCCGATCAGGATGCCCTGCCTTTTTCCCGTATGCAACGCAGTCTGGTTTATCAACGTGCCAAAAATGAAAATTCTGACAAACCTTTTGGTTCGATTATCGATGTCTATAACCATGACTATAAGTTTGTCACGCATTCGATTATCCCTTGCCCACCCGCAGATCCAGCAACTTTCAGGATTACGATTGGCAATGAACAATGCAAGCAGCCTTATAGTGCTTCAATCATGAATATCTCCGCCATGAGTTTTGGCAGTATGAGTGCCAATGCCATCCGCGCGCTTAATCTGGGTGCCAAAATGGGCAATTTCTACCATGATACGGGTGAAGGCAGTATTAGCCCTTATCATCTGGAAAATGGCGGAGACCTGGTTTGGGAAATTGGTAGTGCTTACTTTGGTTGTCGTACACTGGACGGCCAGTTTGATCCGGTCAAATTTGCGGAGAAAGCCAAAATTCCACAAGTGAAAATGATTGAAATCAAGTTGTCTCAAGGTGCGAAACCAGGACATGGTGGGATTCTTCCAAAAGCCAAGATTTCTGAGGAAATTGCGGAGATTCGCGGAGTTAGCCGCGAACATGACTGTGTTTCACCAGCCAGTCATCCTGCGTTTGGCACACCAATTGAAATGATGGAATTCATTCAGCAATTACGTGAGCTGTCTGGTGGCAAACCGGTTGGCTTTAAGCTATGTCTGGGGCAGCCCTGGCAATTTATGAGTATCGTCAAAGCGATGCTGCATACCAAAATCCTGCCGGACTTTATTGTGGTCGATGGTTCAGAAGGCGGTACAGGTGCAGCACCGATTGAGATGATTGATAATATTGGCGTTCCCCTGCGTGAAGGCTTATTGTTCGTTCATAACACATTAGTGGGTGCAGGATTACGCAAACAGATCAAAATTGGTGCAAGCGGCAAGATCATTAGTGCATTCGATATCGCCAGTACGATCGCCATTGGTGCAGACTGGGTCAATTCAGCACGTGGTTTTATGTTTGCTATTGGCTGTATTCAAGCACAAAGTTGTCATACCAACCAGTGTCCGGTTGGTGTCACTACTCAGGATAAGAGCCGCCAAAAGGCGCTACATGTGCCAAGCAAGGCGGAACGGGTCTATAATTATCATAAAAGCACCCTTAAAGCCCTCTCCGAAATGATTGCTTCTGCTGGTGTTTGTCATCCATCTGGTATTAAACCTCATCAGCTGGCTCAACGCATCAACAGCCATGAGATTAAAAACTATGCACAATTGCACTTCTGGATGAAAGAAAATGAGCTCCTTCACTGTGAAAATCGTGATGAAGAAAACTTTTATTATCGTATGTGGAATATCGCAACTGCAGAAAAATTTTAAATATATCTAAATGAAAAAGGCGATTCTTTAGAATCGCCTTATCTACTATTCATCATCTGAACTTAATAATAAGTTCGACCCCCCTGCGCATGCAGAAAGGCAGGAATCAGACCGGTCAGTGCCGCACGAATATCAGCTCGCTCATTAATCAGCTGATGCGAACCTTCCTCTAACATCAACAACGTCTGCAGGCGGAATTTACGCCGAATAAATTCGATGTTATAACGCCAATCCACCGTCTGATCCTGCGCCCCCTGCGCCAGCCATACCGGAATACGGCAAGCTGGCCGGTCTTCCATCTGCTGCATCCAGCGTGACATCGCCAGAATCCAGTCCATGCCCATCATACGGGGTTGTAATGGATCTTTTAAACGCACAAAGCGCAGGAATTCAGGGTTATGGTTATTACGTCTGAAATGGCGTGGTACTTCACGCTTAATCCGGCGAATAATCCCGAGACCTACAGAGTTATGCCACCATGCCGTTTTAGCTGGACGAATCAGTGGTGAAAGTAGCAGTACGCGATCTACAAATGGATTTTCACGACGTTCTGCAAACTCCAGCAAATGATGCATCCAGATTGCACCACCAGTACTTTGTCCGATACCTAACCATGGTTTTGGCAACTGCGATGCATGACGCACATAACGGTGTACTGCATGCAATACTTGCTGGTAATGGTCAAAGTTCTGAATATTGGCCGATGAACCATTACTCAGGCCGTGCCCCGGCAAATCAAAGGTGAGTACACTAAACCCTTCTTCCAGTAGCTCTTTGACAATTGGCTGATAGATCCCGCTATGTTCCAGATAGCCATGCAACAGAAACACCGTTCCCTGAATTTTATCAAAACGGCTTTCGGTCAGATCCGGCTCAAAGACTTGCACATGCAATTTAAACAATGGCATTTGCACATAACCTTGCCAGTGTTTCGCATTGAGCAGGTCAAAACCATACAGTTTCCGGTAAGCCTGTAATTCCAGCGTAGACTGCATGTCCCGATTCAGATTTAATGGTTGCAACAGCTGTGGCGTAATATCCCGGTTGGGGACTGGTAATTCCAGCTGTTTGAGAATTGTCGGGTTTAAAAATGGGATATCTGACATTAAGGTACCTCCCGACAGTCACTTGATCCAAACCACACATCCCGAAGTGTTGCTAAGAGTTCATAGTTAGCCCGTCGGCTATGATCATAGTTTTTAACACTTGGACGCCATGTAGTAAGTGAATTTGGCATTGGCGCTTCCACCGGAATGGTCTGAATACCGTTAAGTGCGAACAGACGGCGTGTACGCGGCATATGATAGCGGTCCGTGATCAGGATCACCGTAGGGGCTCCACCCTTCTTCTGTAACAGCAATGAGCTGAAACGGGAATTCTCACAGGTATTCATACTGCGGTCTTCAAGCAGTTTGGCATCCACATCATAGGCTTGTAACCAGCGTTGCATATACGGTGCTTCTACTCCACTCAAAACAATCGGCAGATCATACTGTTTTTCGGTTTCCAGGGTTTTTTCCAGGCGCAGACGAGTATAGTCATTGACGATAATATCTTTACCATTTTCATGCAGGGTCAAACCGCCGCCCAAGACCACAATAGCATAAGGTTTGGACATCTCATCCTGCACTGGCTGAGTTTGGTCATGATTTAAAGTTGCGAGGTCTTCGGCAAATTCCACATTGGTCATTTGCGCAATATTTTGCTGATGCTGTTCAACATCATAGCTTTTCAGGAATTCTATAAACTGTCCCATCTGGGCAGCATTTTCATCACTGCTCAAGCTTAACAATTCAGTCAGATCATCTGGTTCTACTACATCAGCTGCTTCTGTTTCAGTCACCAGCAATGGTACCTGAACTTTCTGCTGTTCAGATTTTTCTGCCTCAGCTTCACGTTCATCTTCAAGTAACTGCTGTAAAGCTTTATAGCGTGCCTGAATCAGTGACAGGTTCTGTGACTGATTTTTGGAAATATCTTCTTCCATCACCTTGAGATAGGCCTGGCGTGCAATCCATAACTCAGAACCTGGCTCCAGTGTTTCATTGACACTTAAGGAGGCCTGTTTCTGGCTTGCAGCCGCGATCTGATTGACCTCGACCGGAACAAAATAGTTCAGTCCTTTGACCACCAGATGTGAATAAAACGGCGAATAAAGAAAGACTACGAACAGTGCGCACAGCACAAATAGTACTGAGACTACTTGAACTATTCGAACCATCCAGTGTGCTTTATCCATCTATTTATCCTTTAATCCTGATGTGAGCGGATCATGCCATTTTCAGCAAATAAAACTGGCTCCGGTTCAAGCAGAACACCAAATTTTTCCTGAACGTCCGCCTGTACGGCCTGGTAGGTTGCACGCACGTCCTTGAGCGAGGCATTGGCATAATTCACCAGCACCAGCGCCTGCTTATGGAACATACCGACTGAACCCAGCTGTTTACCTTTCCATCCGCTTTGGTCAATCAACCAGCCGGCTGCCATTTTAACTTGATTATTTGGCTGTGGATAATGAGGTAAATTCGGAAATTGTTGAGCAATTTGGTCAAAGAATTGTAAATCAACTACTGGATTTTTAAAGAAACTACCCACATTTGGATATTCTTTAGGATCAGGCAATTTGCTCTGACGAATCTGAATCACTTGGCGCTCCAGATTTTCTGGCGTCTGTTCCTCACCCACTGCTGTTTTCAGGTCACCATAATTGAGTTTAAGCTCCGGCTGTTTCAACAGACGGAAGATGACATGGGTAATGATGTAACGGCCCGGATGATCTTTAAAGATACTATGACGGTAGGCGAAGTCACAATCTGCTGCTTTGATTGAGCTAAAACTGTGATTTTCACGATCATAGACTTCAACGCTTTCAATAAATTCCCCGACCTCTACCCCATAGGCACCAATATTTTGTACTGGCGAAGCACCAACAAGACCTGGAATTAAAGCCAGATTTTGCAGGCCATAAAAGTCTTGCTGTGTGGTCCATAATACAAAATCATGCCAACTCTGGCCTGCTCCAACACGAAGGCGTTGCACCTGATCATCCGCATCCAGCAGTTCAATGCCCTGAATGTCCATATGCAATACCAGTGCATGAATCTGTTCCGGTAAAAGCATATTGCTACCACCAGACAGAATCAGAACATTCAGCTGTTGCTGTTTGGCAAAATCCAGAGCCTGAATCAGATCATCATTTGATTGAATTTTGCAGTAATGTGATGCAATTGCATCCAGACTGAGAGTATTAAAAGGTTTAAGTTGAACCTGTGTTTGGATTTGCATGACTTAAACCTTAAGCTCTTTTTGTTGCATTTTAAAGACATCGATCCACGCAAGACTGCTGGATTCACACTGATTGAGTACACGTTCAAAACCCTCAGCACCGCCATAATAAGGATCGGGTACTGCCTGTTTTGGATAGTCAGAATCATATTCACTCATCAGGGCGACTTCAGCACGTAATTGGCCAAGTTGTTGTTGAGCACGTTTCTGAAGTGCAAGAATATCCCTAAGATTGTCTTCATCCATCGCGAGCATCAGATCAAAATCAAGGAAATCCTGTAGAGTCAGCTGACGGGCACGCAATGCAGACAGATCATAACCCCGCTTTAAGGCATGTTCCTGACTGCGCAGATCAGGCGCTTTACCCGGGTGATAATTACTGGTTCCCGCCGAATCAATCATGATATTGAGATTATGTACATCGCAATAATGTCTGAGGACCACCTCTGCCGTGGGAGAACGACAAATATTTCCCAGACAAACACATAACACCTTAAATGGCGTTCTGGATGACATAAACAACCTCAGCACTACTTTATTTTCAGGATTCTTATGTTAAGTTATTTGTATAGTGAATCCTATATCACAACGCCACAATAATATGAATTTGGATAAAAATTAAGGAAGCAGCCATGCAAAGATTTCAATTTCAGACTGTTCCCAACATCATTGCCGGACTTGGCACGATTCGTGAGCTGCACCAAATTCTACAGAAAGGCAAATATGTCCGCGTGCTACTGGTGACCGATCAAGGCATGATTGCGCAGAATCTGCATGAGGAAGTTTTATACATTATCAATGAAGCAGGTCTGGATTATGCCATCTATGCCGATGTGCAAGCAGATCCACCAGAACATATCATAGCGGATGCCATTTCTTTCGCCCGTCAGGAACAGATCGATGTGGTGATTGGTTTTGGTGGTGGCAGTTCACTGGATGTGGCCAAGATTATTGCGGTCTTGAGCCATCCACAGCAAACCCAATGCCTGAATGAACTCTATGGTATCGATCAAGTTGAAGGCCCACGTCTACCACTGATCCTGATTCCGACTACGGCAGGAACCGGTTCGGAAGTCACCCCCATTTCAATTGTGACCACAGGTGAAACCACCAAAACCGGAATTGTTTCGCCTTTGCTGTTTGCTGATATTGCAATTCTGGATGCCAGCTTTACCCGTGGTTTACCTAAACATATTACGGCAGCGACTGGCATTGATGCGATGGTGCATGCCATAGAAGCGTATACATCGAAAATCAAGAAAAATCCCTATTCGGATATGCTGGCCAAACAGGCATTAAAGCTCCTGAACAACAATCTGACTCGTGTTCTGGATAATGGAGATGACCTGGAAGCACGCCAGAATATGCTGGTCGGTTCCATGCTGGCTGGTCAGGCTTTTGCCAACGCACCTGTTGGTGCGGTACATGCACTGGCTTATCCACTTGGCGGGCATTTTCATCTGTCCCATGGGCATAGCAATGCGATTGTGCTGACAGAAGTACTGAAGTTTAATGCCCCTGCTGCCAAACAGAAATATGCCGAACTAATGACCTGGCTCGATCCCCACAGTAAAGGCTGTCATGATGGCTTAACTGATCTGTTTATTGATCATTTTAATAATCATCTGCAACGCAGTGGTTTACCTTTAAAACTTGCTCAGCTGGATATTCCTGAGCATATGTTAATGATGCTGGCTGAAGATGCCATGAAACAGACTCGACTACTGCAAAACAACCCACGTGATATGACTGTAGAGGATGCTTTACAGATCTATCAGGCGATTTATGCCTAATGTTTACCAATTAGAAGCTTAAATTAATCTCAATTTTTATAAGAAATGATTCATGAGCAAAGCACCTGTCAAAACCCGTGAGCAATATACTTTTTTCCTCAGCATCCAGACCCGCTGGGCGGACAATGATTTATATGGTCATGTCAATAATGTCACCTATTACAGCTATTTTGATACCGCAGCCAATGCCCTGCTGATCCAGCATGCCGGTTTTGACCCACGAACGTCTCCGAATATCGGTTTGGTGGTGAATTCCTGCTGTCAGTTCAATCAGGAACTGTCTTATCCTGAAGTGATTGAAGTTGGTGTCAATATCGCCAAGCTAGGAGGCTCTTCCCTGACTTATGACCTGGCTATTTTTAAGCAAGGCAACGACCAGGCTGCTGCCCAAGGCAGTTTTGTACATGTTTTTGTCGATCGTCATACACGAAAAAGTACCCCGATTTCAAATAAAATGCGAGATGCCCTATGTCCATTTATGCACAATAGCTGTGAAATCTAGAACTTATTTCAGCTGAATGTTTTTCAATTCTGCATCGAAGTTTTGTACCAGATCTTTCACAGCGGGCTCTGCATGTAGCAATTCCTCAGCGCGTTTAAATGCACGCACTTTACGTTCACGCTGCATGGTATAAGGTGTCAGTTCATTGACATCTTCAAACTTCACCTTGAATTGCGTACCTGTCCATTGCTGTTTTAAAGCTTCTTCTAGGGTATGTTGCAACTGACCGAGTAATTGCTGGTAACGCTCCGGAATATGAAAAACTGATTCTCCATCAATCTGCCCGGTCATAATACCGTACTGTGCCAGCTCCTGTACCGCTGGTGAAAGCTGGCTATTGCGGAACCAGAATTCCCATTTTTCTACAGTCCATTCACCCTGCATGTCCTGTACCGGAATTTGCAGGATATCCTGTGGCATCAGATTACGATCTGTTGAAATATCTGTATTTGCTGTCTGGATATGTACAACTTCTGTCGGAGCTATAGGCTCTGCTTGAGAATAAACTTCAATATTTTCAACATTTTTTGTTTCAGGTGTTGCTGCAGACAAACTGAATTCAGGCTCATTCTGTTCTACAGGCGCAGCAGTACGATTTTCAGGAAGATATTCTTCTAACAGGAAATCATCACTACTGGCTTCTGTGCTTGCTATAGATGACTCTGCCGGCACATCATCAAAACCAAACAGTCCATCTTCCACACTTGGATCAAACATAATCTGATCCGGACTTGGTTGCTTAACTGTCGTAGGTTCTGCTGCCTGTGCTTCGACAGGCGCAGTATGTAAATCTGGTTCATCTTCCACATCGAGAAAATCATCAGAAGATGATTCAGACTGCGCAGTGGCTGAGCTATATTCTGGCTCATCCTCATAACCATCATCTAATGGAAAATCTTCGATCACCGGTGGTGCAACTGGAGCACTTTCCTGTTGGGGTACAATACTTGGCTGTGCAGCTACAGGTGCCACTTGTTTTACTGGTACAGTATTGGCTGGAATCTCATTTGGCTGTAATGGACGGAAAGCCAGCAAGCGCAGCACCGTCATTTCAAAACCCTGCTCCTGCGTTACTGCCATTTGCAGATCAGCACGACCCTTACAGGCAATTTGATAATACAGCTGCAGATCTTGTGCTGAAATCAGTCCTGAGAGCTGCATGATTTTCTGGTTAATTTCAGCACTATATTTCAGACTTAAATCTGGCAAATATTGTAAAAGTGCCAGTTCATGTAAGGTCGAAATCAGCTGATCTAGTACTAAAGATACATCTAATGCCTGCTGCCGGAACTGAAATAAAAGTTCACTGACACGTGCTTTCTGATTCTGGTGAATCGCCAAAATCAGGTCATAGATAATGGTGCGGTCAATCAGACCCAGCATCTCTTTTACGTCCTGATGCTGAATTGCGCCCTGACCATAAGCAATGGCCTGATCGGTCAGCGACAGTGCATCACGCAATGAACCTTGTGCAGATTCAGCAATTTGCCAGATTGCATCCTGGTCAGCCTGAATACTTTCTTTTTGTAAAATATGCCCCAGGTGATCAGTAATTTCATCGACTGCTAATGGACGTAAAGTAAACTGTAAACAGCGCGAAATAACCGTAATCGGAAGTTTTTGCGGATCTGTGGTTGCAAACAGGAACTTCACATGTTCAGGTGGTTCTTCCAGCGTCTTTAACAAGGCATTGAAAGAATGGGTGGAGAGCATGTGCACTTCATCGATCAGATAGACCTTGAAGCGCCCTTGAGTCGGTGCATAGGGAACGTTATCTAACAGTTCACGTGTATCTTCAACTTTTGTACGGGAAGCTGCATCGATCTCGATCAGGTCAATAAAGCGGCCTTCATTCACGGCAGTACAGGTTGGGCAGACCTCACACGGCGTTGAAGTTACACCTGTTTCACAGTTCAGGCATTTTGCAAGAATACGTGCAATCGTCGTTTTACCCACACCGCGCGTGCCCGTAAACAAATAGGCATGATGCAGACGACCGCGTTCGAGCGCACTGGTTAAGGCACGAGAAACATGGTTTTGACCCACCAATTCATTGAAATTACGAGGACGATATTTTCGTGCAAGTACCTGATACATGTATGCTCCTTTTTACAGGTCTAAGCATACTGTTTTTTTGATAAATAGTGAAATAAATGCAGGAATTGAATAAATAAAAATCCCTTTTCTATTCAGATAAAAAAAGGGATATAAAACAAAAACTTTTATCAAGAATTTAGGCTTTCAGCTAAAATAAAATCACTTTGCATCTGATAGCGTTTGCCTGTTTGATCTTCACGAATTTCGAGTAAACCCCTTTCCAGATCAACAAACAGTAAATTTCGTTTAGCGACGTTGAGCAATTCAATCTTCTGTCGACTGTCATCCTGAAAACGGATTTTACCGCTAATCGTTTCAATCTCATTATGACCGCTCAGACTCTCACGTGCCAGCACAAAGGTTTCATCTTCATTTAGTCGAAGTTTTACAGCCATTCCCGGACAATCTTCACAACTGGACAAACATCCCATACACGGTGTTGTGCCCTGATATTCACCCGCCCAGGCCATTTGCATCGCCTGAGCTTCAATTGCAGTTTGGGCTTTATCCTGTTTGGTATCCTGACAACCCCATAGTGCCGCCGTTGCCACGATTGGAATCAAAATAACTTTCTTCATGACTTTAGATTCAGCATGTTGATTATGCGGCAACATACCATAGTGAATACCGTGAGGTAAATTGTATTAATTTGTCGGGAATCTCAAAACCAGCCCTTACGTCCGGTCTGGATCTGATCAGCGCAACGTAAGGCTTCCTGAGTTAAGCCCCACAGACGGTAATCTCCAGTAATGGAAGCAGTAGGAAAATTATGGGTATAAGCAAAACTCAGTTTACGTTCCGGATCACACCAGGCTCCAGAGCCATTAAAACCGACATGACCAAAGCCTTTTGTTGATTTTCCTAAGGTCAGGATGCGGTGATAGCCTAGACGCCAATGCATCGGAAACGGCATAATCCGGTCACGATGGGTATATTGCACCGTACTTAAACGTGTAAAAGTCTGTTGGGAAATAAGGTCTTGTCCCTGCCATTGGCCTTGTTGTGCCAGCATGGCATAGACTTTTGCCAGACTCTGAGCAGTAAATACCCCAGTTGCTGCTGGAATAATGGCTTTAAGCCCTTCGTCACTAAAGAAGTTGAGATGCTTCATACCTTTAGGAATCATGGCATCCTGAAAATCCTGCGGATTTTGACCACTCAGCTCTAAGGCGCGTTCCATCAGATTAGGCTTCCTTGGTTGATGAGTTTGATCTGCGCGTGACCGAGTCTGTTCTTTTTTCCGGTGAATCGGACGAGCAACACGTAGCAATTCATGCTCAGGCACACCAAAGTAAGCACCATCTAGCTGTAATGGTTGCACCAGATATTGCTCCATCAACTCAGCAAGTGTTTTGCCAGTCGCTTTTTCCAATGCTCCACCGACCTGCCAGCCAAAAGTGAGTGGCTGATAAGCTGCATCCGTTCCTAAAGCAAAACGTGGTCTGGCTGCGGCAACGCGTTGCAGTATATGCGACCAGTCCACCATTTCCCGGGCATCCTCGATGATATTGCGAATATCATACAAACCACTTTGATGGCTGAGTATATGTGCCAGCGTGATCTGGTCTTTGTCTTGCTGGGCAAACTCTGGCCAGTATTCTGCTACAGGTGTGTCATAGCTGATCAGTCCATGACTGACCAGGATATGTGCCAAGGTCGCTAAGACACCTTTGCCAGTGGAATAACACACTGACAGCGTATCCGGTTGCCACAGTTCCTGTTCAGATTTTTTGCCGGTATAAATATCCAGGACTTTTTCACCCTGATGATAAACCACCAGTGCAGCACCCCCCTGTTCGGCACGTGCATCCTGAAAACGACTAAACTGCACGGCCAGATCCTGAAAGCGAGGATCAACATAACCTAGATAGTTTTCGGTACTGGCAGATAGATATTGTTTAATCGGTTTCATGCGTCCTTCCTTGATACATGTTTCAAATGAGATCTAATATTTATACAGGCTGAAATAAAAAAAGCCTAAATCAAGTTTAGGCTTTTTAGATCATTATAAAGCTTTGATGCTACCTGAAACATGCGGTTTCTGGCTTTTCGCATTACGGATCAGGAATTCAGTATCATTGCCTGATTTCGCAGTCGTGAACTGCACTTTAGATGGCAAGTACATCGGTAGCTTAAACCACACATCCGCTTCATAGGCATCTGGCAGGGTCAGGCTGGCCAACGCTCTTGCCTTACTCCACATACCATGGGCAATCGCCTGTTTAAAACCGAAAGCTTTAGCTGTTAGTGCATGAATGTGAATCAGGTTAAAGTCACCTGAAGACATGGCATAGCGACGACCAGTATTTTCAGAAATGTCCCATTCAGCATTCACTTCATAATTCGGTATTTTGCTTTCTATGGTTTTTGCAGATGCTTTTGCATCAGTTTTTTGACGGGACAAATAAGTGGTTAATGCTTCAACCACGACATCATTACCGACTTTCACTGTAGTAATGAAATCAAACTGTACGCCTTTGTCATGTGGCTGCAACTCACCGAACGTGCAAGATAAAGTCAGCTGTTCATTCACACCCACTTTACGGTATTGCTTGACCTGATTGCGGATATGCACCAATCCTAAAATTGGGAATGGGAAAGCTTCCGAGGTCATCATATGCATTTGCAGGCTTTGTGAAAGTACTGCCAGATAGATCGCCGGGATATAACCATTGTTCTTAAAACCACAGACGGCGTTGTAAGCTTTTAAATGCTTTTGATCGACCTTGAATGAATCTACCACGTATTCAACTTGCGGCAGGACCTTTTCACCCTTTGGCTTTTTTGAAATGATGCCCTGAATGATTTTTGGATAAGCAAGATACGGCTTTGGAAGTTGATTAAAATGGCGAGTATGCATACTGAACCTTTGGAATATTTTTATTTCAATTTGGATTGAAAGCCCCTTCTCCCTTTGGGAGAAGGCTGGGATAAGGGTAATATCTCATCCTGCCTTCTATTTAATTTATTTAACCTTTCCCTACCTCTCTCCTACGAGGAGAGGAAATTCTTGATCTACTCTACGGGTTAACGTAGAGAGAGAAAAGAACTTTTCAGAAAGAATTAAGCCCCTAACAGGCTCTGACCACAGACACGAACCACGTTGCCATTCAAGCCTGTAGATGCAGTTGAAGCGAACATTGCAATCGTTTCAGCGACATCGACTGGTAAACCACCTTGACTCATTGAATTCATACGGCGGCCAGCTTCACGAATTGCGAAAGGAATTGCAGCAGTCATTTGAGTTTCAATAAAACCAGGAGCAACGGCGTTAATGGTAATACCATTGCTTAAAGTTGGAGCTGTATATTTCACAATACCGACTACACCTGCCTTAGAAGCTGCATAGTTAGTTTGCCCCAGATTACCTGCAATACCAGAGATTGAAGATACACAGATAATACGGCCGTTAGCGTTCAGACCATCATTATTCAACAGGTAATCATTAACGCGTTCAATCGCTGACAGGTTGATGTTAATTACCAGATCCCAAAGCTCAGGCTTCATGTTTGCCAAAGTCTTGTCACGGGTAATACCGGCATTATGCACGATAATATCTAAACCGCCCTGCGCAGCTGCCGCCACTTTGATTTTTTCACCAGCATCAGCTGCAGTAATATCAATTGCCAAGGTAGAACCACCGATCTCACCTGCTACACGGTCAAGATCTGCTTGCTGTTGCGGAACGTCCAGACAGATCACATGTGCACCATCACGTGCCAGTACATGAGCAATCGCTTCACCAATACCACGGCTAGCACCTGTGACTACAGCTGTCTTGCCTGCCAAAGGTTTAGTCCAGTCTACATCTTGAGTCGCTGCTTGAGATACGCGAATCACCTGACCAGACACATAGGCAGAACGTGGAGAAATCGCAAAGCGCAGTGCAGACTCGAGATTTGCTTCAGCCCCATTGTCCACATAGATCAGGTTCGCTGCGATGCCTTTCTTGAATTCTTTACCAACTGATTTTACAAAACCTTCAAGCGCACGTTGTGCAATTGCCTGCTTCACTGAAGTTGCTGATTCAGGAGTTGTTCCTACAATCACCACACGACCAGATGCCTGGATTTGACGCGCGATTGGATTAAAGAAATCATACAGCGCTTTTAAATCGTCCGAATTCTGAATACCAGACGCATCAAAAATTGCTACTTTAAATTTTGATTCTTTGTCGCCCTGGTTAAATGCACCCAGGTTCAGACCCGCTTGTGCAGCAGCCTGTTGCAGTTCAGCATTATTTCCCGCATAGCTATTGGCATGAATATTTGCCAAAACCTGTGCAATTGAACCAGTCAAAGTACTGCCAGGTGCAGCACCTACTAAAACGGCGCCTTTGACTACAGGAGTTGCAGAGTCATAGCGCTCAAGGAAGGTTGGGGATGGAAGACCTAGGTTTTTAATGACAAATTTACCAATAGGAGATTTTGCGAACGCTTGGTACTGGTCAGTCATGATTATTATCTCTCATACAAATTAATTTTTGATCGATCTAAAGTTATGCTTTAACTTCAATATGATGTCAGATACTTATAATTCAATAGATCCATCAGATTCCGGTCAATAATACTTGAGATAATAAACAGATGACTTGACCTAAGCGCACTCTGTAATGTCATTCTAGTCAATTCAGCCTATAGCCTTCTATGCTAATGTAGCGACCAAGAAGATGATCAATTTGCCTGGTAAAGCCTTATGAGCAAAACAACTCAAGAAAATCCAGCGGTCGAGAATCCTGTAGCCGAAAGCGTGTCAAAACCATCAACAGCACGCAAGCGCACAAGCAAAACGACGAGCGCAACGTCTGCAGAAAAAAGTCCGACGAAAACCACGCGCCCCCGTGCTGCGTCTAATCGTGCGGAAAATACGACTTCAAGCAATAAAACCTTAACACCAAAAACACAGATTTCTGTTCAACAGGACCAAGACATGAGCCAAAATACAGTTCGCCGCGTTGCTATTATCGGTGGTAACCGCATTCCATTTGCACGTTCTAACGGTGCTTACTTTACGGCATCCAATACTGATATGTTCACCGCAGCCCTGAATGGCCTGATTGAACGTTTTAATTTACAAGGTCAACGCCTGGGTGAAGTCGTTGCTGGTGCAGTATTGAAACATAGCCGTGACTTTAACATGACTCGTGAATGCGTACTGAACACTGCCCTTGCACCTGAAACTCCGGCTTATGACATTCAGCAGGCATGTGGTACTGGTCTGCAAGCTGCATTCCTGGTTGCCAATAAAATTGCATTAGGTCAAATCGAAGTCGGTGTGGCTGGTGGTGTAGATACTACCTCTGACGCGCCAATCGCATTTGGTGATGGTTTACGTAAAGCGTTACTTGAACTGAACATTGCTAGAACAGCAAAAGATCGTTTGAAAGCTTTAACCAAAATCAATGTGAAAGACCTGATGGATGCACCGAAAAATGGTGAGCCACGTACTGGCCTGTCTATGGGCGACCATCAGGCAATCACAACACTGGAATGGGGCATTTCTCGTGAAGCACAGGATGAACTGGCTGCATCTTCACACCAGAAAATGGCAGCAGCATACGAAGAAGGTTTCTTTGATGACCTGATCACACCATTCCTAGGTCTTGAGCGTGACAATAACCTGCGTCCAGATTCTTCAGTTGAAAAACTGGCAAAATTGAAACCTGCTTTCGGTAAGGGCGATGCACGTACCATGACTGCGGGTAACTCTACTCCGCTGACGGATGGCGCATCTTGTGTACTGCTAGCGTCTGAAGAATGGGCGAAAGCCAATGGTCATGAAGTACTGGCTTACTTAACTTTCCAGGAAACTGCGGCAGTTGATTTTGTAGAGAAGAAAGAAGGCCTGTTGATGGCACCTGCTTATGCCGTTCCACGTATGCTGGAGCGTACTGGTCTGAAACTTCAAGACTTCGACTACTATGAAATCCACGAAGCATTTGCATCGCAAGTACTTTCAACCTTAAAAGCGTGGGAAGATCCGAAATTTTGTAAAGAGCGTTTAGGCCTGGATGCACCATTGGGTTCAATCGACCGTGCCAAACTGAATGTAAAAGGCTCTTCACTGGCAGCGGGTCACCCATTTGCTGCGACAGGTGGCCGTATCATCGCGACTGCTGCGAAACTATTAAACCAGAAAGGTTCAGGTCGTGTACTGGTGTCGATCTGTGCGGCTGGCGGTCAAGGTGTAACTGCGATTATTGAAAAATAATCTTTACAGCTGATTTAAAAAAGCACCTCAAGTGAGGTGCTTTTTTATTAGTCACGCAATGCTTTAACACACATCAACTTTTAGCATATTCAGTGCGAATTCCCATTTTGATCTCAATCTGGTCATAGCACCACTGGAAAATAAAGGTATAGACCAGAATACATAGCGTTAAACTCAGATCTGTCAAAATTGCCTGCCACAAGCTCATCTCTAAGGCATATGCCACCATCGGAATGGTCGCCAGCATCAAGCCACCTTCAAAACCGATAGCATGCGCAATACGCACCTTAATGGTTCTTTTTAGCTGATGTTTCGCCTCGATCTTTTCAAAATAATGGTTAAACAGCATATTCCAGACTACGGATGTGACTGCCATGGCAACACCTAAAGTTCCGGTCACTTCCATTGGCAACTGAAAGATATAACTCAGGGTAATGGCAATGATGACCAACAGAATGATCTCATAGCTCAGCGCATGCACTATCCTTCTGCTTGAAATTAACATCTCTGCTTACTCAAATAGCTTAATAATAGTGCCTAGTTTATTTCCTATTATTTGATTATTCGAGTTAGAATCTTTCAAAAATATTGACAGATTAAAATATGAATATTAATCAGGAACAATTAATGCTGTTTAAAGCAGTGATAGAGACTGGCTCCTTCTCGGCAGCCGCACGCAAGCTTGGCAAAGTGCCCTCCGCGGTGAGTATGGCCATTGCCAATATGGAAATTGATCTGGATTTACAGCTTTTTAAACGGATTGGCCGTGAGCCACAGCCTACAACAGCAGCTCAAGTGCTGTATGAAAAGACTGAACAACTGTTGGTAGAAATGAATCAGTGGAAGCAACATGCTCAAGCATTAAGCTCAGGGCTAGAATCCGAACTGAATATTGTCATCGTATCTGAGCTCCT
Organism: Acinetobacter sp. UBA3461; assembly: GCF_002381195.1. Lineage (NCBI taxonomy): Bacteria > Pseudomonadati > Pseudomonadota > Gammaproteobacteria > Moraxellales > Moraxellaceae > Acinetobacter > Acinetobacter sp. UBA3461. The sequence goes on from NZ_DFRO01000046.1 coordinate 30,466, forward strand.
ACACACGCGCTGGACTGATTATGTAGTCTTACTGGAACAGCAGTTTCCGGATTTACAAATCAATGTATTTTCTGCCCCGCAAGAAGATGCTCACCGACTGCTATTTGAAGGTGCTGCCCAACTCGCACTGATGTTTGAACGAGAGCAACTGGAGACCCGGGAGCAGTTTGTAGAACTGAAAAAAGAAACGCTGGTTGCCGTTGCCGCGAAATCCCATGCTTTAAGTCAGCTTGATCAGGTCAGCTATGAGCAGATTCTGAATAGTCGCCAGATTGTAGTCGCCAGCCGTGATCATCAGATCAAGCCAGAACTGTTATTTTCCAGAAACTATTGGCGTACCGATAACCATCACTCTGCCTATCGACTGATTAAACAGAGTCTAGGCTGGGGGATTTTACCGATGGAAATGCTGCATGAACATCCACATATTCAGGAACAACTGCATATTCTGGATCTGTATGATTTCACCCCAAAGTTTGATTATTTTGTCGATCTGGTCTGGAGTCGTGAAACAAAACTCGGTCAGGCTGCACATTTTTTGATTAATCACATCAGAAATCAACGCAAAAATACAGATTAGTTACTGAAAATAGTCGGTGAACACTTGGGAAATAAGCACTTTGTGATATAACAGAATGCATAAGCAATAACCTAAGAACTAGATCCAAATGACACAAAGTGCGTTAAACCAACTAAAACAATTCACCACCATTGTTGCGGACAGCAGCGATTTAGCTGCGATTGAAAAATTCCATCCACTCGATGCAACCACCAATCCTTCACTGATTACTACTGCAGCCAATCAGGCTGAAAACAAAGCTCTGATTGCAGACGCCTATGCGCAGGCTAAAACCGAAGGTTATGTGGGTAATGAACTGATTGAACGTACTATTGACATTCTTACGGTTAAATTTGGTGTGGAAATTCTTAAACTGATTGAAGGCCGTGTTTCCACTGAAGTAGACGCCTCCCTGTCTTATGATACTGAAGCGACGATTGCCAAAGCCAAAGAATTACTGGCACTGTACGCACAGTACGGCGTTTCTTCAGATCGTATCCTGATCAAAATCGCATCGACCTGGGAAGGTATTCAGGCCGCACGTGCGCTGGAAGCCGAAGGCATTCATACCAACCTGACCCTGCTCTTTGGTCAGCATCAGGCACATGCCTGTGCAGATGCCAAAGTTACTCTGATTTCGCCATTCGTTGGCCGTATTCTGGACTGGTACAAAAAGGCTGAAGGTGTAGATCAGTATCCGATTGAAAAAGATCCAGGTGTGTTATCGGTAAAAAGTATTTATAACTTCTACAAATCACACGGTATACAGACTGAAGTGATGGGTGCCAGCTTCCGTAGTATTGATCAGGTGCTGGGTCTGACTGGATGCGACCTGTTAACTGTTGCACCAAACCTGCTCGATCAGCTTGAACAGGATAACCGTGTTGTTGAGCCGCAGTTGTCTTCGGACCATGTTCCAAAGCAAGGGACTTTAACTCCAATTAGCCAGGAAGACTTTAAACAGCAGCTAGAACAAGATCCAATGGCTTCCCAGTTACTGGAAGCGGGTATTCAGGGCTTTATTAAAGCACGTGAACAGCTATCTACCCTGTTAAGCCAAAGTTTTACAACAGGTTCAGAAATTAAGGCTTAAATCTTAATTCAGCTATAAGCCGATGCAGGTATAATGCCGCATCGGCTTTTTTGTATGTGGATTTTGCGTGTTTGGTATCACTGATTTAACGACCTTTATCATTGGAACAGCGTTAATTGTGATGTTACCCGGACCAAATTCCCTCTACGTCATGTCGGTAGCTTCTCGCTACGGGATTAAAACCGGATATAGGGCCGCATTCGGTGTCTATGCTGGAGATATGGTTTTAATTTTCCTGACCGCCCTCGGTGCAGCATCTTTACTGCATGCTTTTCCGGTCCTGTTTACTATTCTGAAAATTATTGGTGCGGTGTATCTGAGCTATCTGGGTATTAAATTGTTGATTGCGGCTTACCACACCTGGAATACCATACATAGCAATGCACAGATCCAGCAAGCCGAGCAGAATCTGGAGCAATTACATCCCTTCCGTACCGCGATGACCATCAGCATTCTGAATCCCAAAGCGATTCTGTTTTATCTGTCTTTCTTTGTGCAGTTTGTTGATCCATCCTATTCATACCCTGCACTGACTTTTACGATTCTGGCAATTATTTTGCAGATCATCAGCATGTCTTATCTCAGTATTCTGATTTTTTCAGGTGCTACGCTGGCTCAATTTTTTGGGCATCGTTACCGTCTGACTTCACTTTGTGTAGCCAGTGTGGCAATCCTGTTTTGTGGCTTTGGGCTAAAACTTGCGACTTCAACTTTATGAAATGCATGATGTCCCAACAACTTATAACCCTACGTGATTTAGGTTGTTTTTGCCTTTAACAGCATTAGTGAAGCGCGTATCATAAGTGCACTTTTCACTCATACCGATTATCTCTGCAACGGATATGCAAAAATTCCTTCAAGACTTCTCCCTACCCGCAGTATTTGCCGGTTTTATTACTTTTTTAGTTGGGATCAGCGTTTCCTCTGTGCTGGTAATTCAGGCTGCACAGCTCTTAGGCGCGAACACAGCTGAAATTACTTCATGGTTCTGGGCCCTAGGGATCGGAATTGGTCTTTGCGGGCTTATTCTTTCCTGGAAGTTTAAATATCCAGTAGCAACCTCTTGGTCAACCGCAGGTCTGGCCTTAATCCTGGCAACCGGCACAGGCTATAGCCTGCCTGAAGCTTTGGGCGCTTTTCTGGTGTGCGGCTTTGTCACTGCCGTATTGGGGTTTTTAGGTATTTTTGAGAAAGTTCTGCATGCGATTCCGCAAAGTCTAACCAGCGCAATGCTGGCAGGAGTCTTACTTAAATTCGGGATTGGTCTGTTTGCCAGCTTGCAACATGAGCTGGGCTTTATCCTGTGTCTACTGGCTGCCTATATCATTGCCAAGCGGCTATCGCCCCGTTATAGCATTGTGGTTACCGTGATTGCTGGTGTCGCCCTATGTCCCATATTTCTGGACTTTAATCCACCGAGCCTGCATTGGTCACTAGCTCATCCAGTCTGGGTGAGCCCTGAATTCTCCTGGACTGCGATTCTTGGTCTGGCCTTGCCACTCTTTGTTATTAATATGGCATCGCAATATTTACCAGGCTTGGCAATGATTAAAAGTTATGGTTATACGCCACATGTTAATCAGCTGATTGGCTGGACTGGCACTGCTCAAACCTTACTGGCTCCTTTTGGCTGTTTCGCCGTCAATATTGCAGCGATTAGCGCAGCGATCAGCCTCGATGATCAGGCCCACCCGGATAGCAAGAAACGTTATATCGCTGGTATGAGCTGTGGTTTCTTCTATATCCTCATGGGCTTATTTGCAGCCACACTGACCAGTATTCTTTTAGCTTTCCCCACCGTGTTTATTACTGCACTGGCAGGGATTGCTCTGTTTGGCACCATTGGACATAACATTACACTTGCTTTCAGCCACATGGATGAACGCGAGGCGGCATTATTAACCTTCCTGTTTAGTGCTTCAGGAGTGCAATTCCTAGGCATCGGTTCAGCATTCTGGGGACTATTGTTTGGCCTGGTGGTACATTTGTTCTTTAAATGGCGTAAAACTTATTAAGATCTTTATCTCAATTAGGGGTGGATAACATATCAGTAGGTGATTGCAGAAATTGAAGTGTCTGTTCAAAGGTCTGCTGGCTTTCTTTTTTCCCCATATAAAACTGATATTCATGGATCAGCCATGTTTTTGATTCTGGATAAAAGATCTCCTTTACCGGCACCTGATTCGCTTTCAAGACTTGCACAAATGGATAGGACTGTGTTTCTGTGAGAAAGTCCTTGTTTCCACCACTGATTAGCACAGGTGGATAATTTGGAGTAATGTGCTGAATAGGTGAGATCTTTTTCAGGAAATCCGCATCATGCCGGCGATCACCTGTATAGGCCTGCACCATATTATGAACTCCCCATTCAATCAGTTTGATTTTTTCTGGTGCCGTATCCACAAACGCGTTCAGGTCATAAATGCCACAGTGTAGAATCAGCCCTTTAAGCTGTGCAGGCTGGATTGATGACACAAAGTCAGAGTTGCGGGCAAAAACCGGATTGGTTAACAAGGCCGCATAATGACTGGCGAGATTGGCACCGGCAGAATCGCCAGCCAGATAAAGCTGATCTGGATCAATCTTGTATTGAGAAGCATGCGTCTGGAGATAAGCTAATGCCATATTAATTTGCTGTAGCTGGCTTGGATAAGTTGACCGAGGAGCAAGCTGATATTGCACAGACACCACGTTATAACCTTTTGATGCCAGCAGTTTAAAATAACCCCGTGCATGTTCCCGAGATCCGGAAATCCAGCCACCGCCATGAATCCAGATCACTGTTGGGCGTTGTTCTAGTTGAGTCATATTTTGTGGCTGGTATAAGTCCAAACCCAACCGCCGATCAGAATCATAGAGAATATTTTGCTGCACAATGACATCATCCGGTGCATAACGATCCATGATTTTCTGCTGTACAGCTGTCGTCATATTAAAAGCAGTGGCAATAATTTTACTGTTCTGTGCCGTACTCTGACAGCCATATAACCCACATAAAAAGATTAAGCCTAATAACCCTTTTCCAGCTTTAACTATATGTGTATTCACCATATCTTGAATATTTCCACTAATAATTTTCCAAGTTTCAACGTTCTATATATTTTAACCCAACCAGCTTAATAGAGATTGAGCAAACCTGCTTAAAATCCGGGTATTCCAGTCTGTTTTATCTGCCAATCAGTCTACAGTTTTTTGTAAATATATCACTGTAATTTAATGAATTTTCAGATTTTTTTATATTTTGCAATTGAACCCCCTCCGTCACTGTGCTATCAATAGTTTAAAGCAAGACAAAAACGAAACCGGAGTATAAATAAGATGGCCTATCAACATATTTTAGTCCCTGTGGACGGTTCAGAAATTTCCTTTTCAGCAGTACGTCATGCTGCAAAAATTGCGAAAGCTTTTGGTAGCAGACTGACACTCGTGAGTCTGATTGCAGAAAATCCTTTTACTGAGGCAGATTTCTACTATAGCTCTGCCATTATGAAAGAATATTTTGTTGAAGCACATGCCAATGCCAAAAAAGCATTGAAACAAGCAAGCATCATTGCCCAAGAGGAAGGTGTGGAAGCCGAAACACATATTGTGACTGGTTTGGTCAATGCCGAGCATGTCGCAAATACTGCAGAAGAAACTGGTGCAGATTTGATTGTGATGGGTTCACATGGTCGTAAAGGCTTCCAGAAGATCATTCTGGGCAGCTTTGCACAAGATGTTCTGGGTGTGTCGGAAACTCCAGTGCTGATCATTAAAAAATAATCTGGTTCTGCGCATCCCTTGATGCGCATGACAATAAATCATGCTTTAAAGCACTGCTATTATTCATCACGCCAGCTACAGCTGTATCCTGTTTCCAAGCGTGCATCATTATCAGGAATTTTTATGAAGCATTATCAACATATCCTGGTCGCAATTGATGAATCGCCTATCTCTTATGCGGCTGCAGAACATGCGCTCGATATTGCAAAAGTTTTTGGCAGCAAAGTGACCTTAATCAGCGTCATTGCAGTTGATCCTTTTTCTGGAGTAGATTTTTATAAGGTTGCCCCAGCTGTCACCGATTATTTTATGCAGGCCGAGCAAAATGCACTGGATAGGCTTAATGATCTAAAACATACCTTTACGCGTGAAGGTATAGATCTGGATATTCGGATTCTACACGGCATGTCACCCTCGGAAGGCATTCTGCAGACCAGTCATGAATTACCTGTAGATTTGATTGTGATGGGTTCACATGGGCGTAAAGGATTACAAAAACTGATTTTAGGCAGCGTGGCACAAAATGTACTCGGCTTGGCTGAAACTCCAATACTAATTGTCAAAGAATAAATACCCTTGCTCATCAAAAAGCCTGTCTTAATGACAGGCTTTTTGATTTTCTAGAAACTAGCGAATTTTCTGGTTCAATTGGTTGAGGAACATTTCCGCTTCCAACTGGGAGCTGAACACTTTGATATATTCACCAGATTTCTGTACCGAATTTGGAGTGTATTCCAGATGAAGTTCGAATACTCCACGCGCACTGTCCTTGATGACTCGCACAGCAATAATGTGTTGAGTATTTAAATAAAATCCATCCTCAATTTTAAATAACATTTCAATTCGCCCAATTATCAGATCATCTTGATCTTTACATTGTGAGCGCCTGAAATTGGCGTCACACATACTTCGATATGTGTTGCTATAGTAAAGCAAAATTTAATACATACTTTCTTTAATAACATATTGAATAAATATTACTGATGCTCTAAATAAAAAAGCCGGATATTAAACCCGGCTTTTTCAACAAGGTTTAATTAAACACTGAGCATACTGTTCAAGGTTTCACAAACATTTTTAGATTTTACCAGGGGTTTCAGAGCTTCAAGTTGAGCTTTCACTTCACTACGTTGTGGTTCAGCCAGAGTATACCAACGAGAGAGAACTTGAAGCAGACGTGAACCGACAATCGGGTTTTTCTCATCCAGATATTTCGCCAAAGTAATATAGTGCTGTACACCAAAACCCCAGGTATTGACCGGATTTGCATTCAACCCCCCACTTACAGCACGAATACGGTTCGGCACAGCCAGATCATAATCAGGATGCTGTGTCAGATAAGCAATCGTTTCAGCAGTTGCTTGAGGATGCGCCGCCTGAACCATAAACCATTGATCTAAAGATAAAGCTTCATCTTCAAAACGGCTATAGAAGTCTGCTAGAACTTCTTGGGCTTGTGGTGCATCATTCCAGACCAGGACTTTAAGCGCTCCCAGACGTTCAGACATGTTCCCGGTATGATACTGCTCATAAGCCAAATCAAAAGCAGAGTCATCCCCTTGACGTGCGATCATGGTAAGCATGATATTTCTTAATGCACGGGTACCCATTGCCTGAGAGAAATCAGATTGCAGATCTGGATCAAGTGACAGGTAAATTTCTTTGGCAGTGTCAGCAAAAGCACGTGCCAATTTATTCAGCAAGGCGTTACGTTTTTCCTGAATCTTGCTTGGACGATAGTCCACATCAATCCGGCTGCCAAGATAACCCTCAGTTGGCACATCAAACAGACGAGATGCCAATAACGGATCCTGTTCAATTACCCCCGGCAAGGTATTCAACATCGCCTGAACATAAATGTCCGCAGGCTGATCATTCAGGAGAATACGCTCAAGTAAAGTCTGGGTCGCCTGCCAGCGATTAAAACCATTGGTTTCATACTGTAGCAAGAAGGCCAGCTCTTTATCCGAATAGTTAAATTCCAGATTGACTGGTGCCGAGAAGTTACGCAGTAATGACACCACTGGTTTTGCTTTTACCCCAGTAAATTCGATACGTGACTGCTCCTGATCAAACAGGTATACCCCATCTTTGACACCATTTTCAAACAGCGCTGTTGAATTCAAAGTCAGTTGTTCACCACTCTCTGCATCAAACAGGGCCAATGCCACCGGAATCGGGACAGCTTGCAGATTTGGATATTTCGGGTGTGCTTTCAGGCTTTGTTTAAAGTTCAGGCAATAGGTCTGTGCTTCTGCATCATATTCACCATGCACTTCCAGCTTTGGGGTACCTGGCTGGTTATACCAGATCAGGAAGCTAGATAGATCGACACCAGAACCTGCGCTTATTGCTGCAACCCAGTCTTCCACCGTCACTGCCTCACCATCATGACGGCGGAAATATTCATCTGTACCCATACGGAATTTGGCTTTGCCGAGCAAGGTCGCCATCATACGGTTAATTTCCGCACCTTTTTCATACACTGTTGCAGTATAGAAGTTATTAATTTCTACAAAATGGTCTGGACGCGGTGGATGCGACAATGGACCTGAATCTTCAGGGAACTGATGCGCCTTAAGCACTGCAACATCGTCAATACGCTGTACGGCTGCAGACTGCAGATCTTCAGAGAAAGACTGGTCACGGAAGACAGTCAAACCTTCTTTTAAACACAACTGGAACCAGTCACGGCAGGTAATACGGTTACCGGTCCAGTTATGAAAATATTCATGTGCAATCACTGACTGTACCCGCATGATTGCAGCATCAGTGGTAAATTCTTCATCTGCCAGTACACATGAAGTATTAAAGATATTCAGACCTTTATTTTCCATTGCGCCCATATTAAACGCGCTGGTGGCAACAATCATGTAATTATCAAGATCATAAGGACGGCCATAGTGTTCTTCATCCCAACGCATAGAGTGCTTTAAGGCTTCCATGGCAATTTTACATTTTGGAATGTCTTTCTCTTCAGCATAAATTTCAAGTGCTACGTCACGGCCTTCAGAAGTGGTATAGCGATCTTTCATCACAGCCAGATCACCGATCACGCATGCAAACAGGTAACTTGGTTTTTTGGTTGGATCTTGCCAGATTGCATAGTGACGGCCTTCCCCCGCTTCACCCGTTTCAATCAGGTTACCATTGGCAAGAAGTACCGGGAATTTCTTGTCTGCTTCAACACGTGTAGTAAAAACAGACAGGACATCCGGACGGTCTGGATAGAAGGTAATTTTACGGAAGCCTTCTGGTTCATTCTGAGTCACAAACAGATCCGAACTGGCTTGATACAGGCCTTCTAATTGGGTATTGGATTCAGGATGAATACGAACAACAGTTTCAATCGTAGCCTGATCCGGTGCATTACCAATCACTAACTGTTCAGTATCAAGCTTGTACTCACTTTCAGAAAGTGGCTTACCATTAACATAAATTGATTGCAGTTCTAGATCACGACCAAGTAAAACCAGCTCACCTTCAGTCTGACGCTGCATTACCAGTGTAGCGTTGACCAGCGTATGATCTGCATAAACCTGAATATTGAGCTCAACCGAGTCAACGATATAAGAAGGTTTTTGATAATCTTTTAAATAAATGGTTTGATCTGCTTCGATCGCTGGATTAGCCGCAATATTCATATTAATGTCCTGATCTTTTTACACAGCTTATGTAAAGCAAAAAATGTTAATCATATTGATCATACGACAACTTATTCTGCCTGTCTGTGCATTTCATTGTGTTTTTATATATGGGACTAAACTGGAGTTATTTCAATTCAGGTATTTAAATTACTGAAAGTAATTGACTTATATTTAAACAATAAACAAAAATATGCCGTCTTAAGATATTACTAAAATAAATATGAAACAAATTCTAATGCTTGCCGGCTTTTCTGTTTTCCATATCGCTTCTGTTCAGGCTGCAAACTATTCAGGGAAAATGCCCTATCAATGTCTGGCTTCTACACAAACCAATACAATTCTAATGATCAGTGTCGCCAACTCTGAACCTGACCAGATTCAGGATGTGATGTATTTTCCACATTTAAAGCAGATTGATTTATCGTATGATTCTGCTATGGGTGTGGGGAATCCGCCCTCTCTCATACATTATAATTACTTTGAAATGCTCAGAGAAAAACAAACAGGTGAATATACTTTTGCTGTAAATAAAGACAATCAAATTCTTTTTGCAATATATACCAGCCCACAACTGAGTATGCCAATCTCGTTTGGAATACAGCTAAATCTGGCAAGAAAGGAAGCACTGAATCGCAAGCTAGCCAATCAGTTGCGTACATGTATTTAAGCCTATGTACATTTTCATGCGCAAGGCTGCATTGAAAAAGCACATTAATATGGAATTAAGTATCTCCAAGCCAGAAACCATTCATTTCAATAATGATTTTAAATATTTTTAATATTAAATAAATCAATATCCTACATTCAATTTATTCTGTATTTCAAAAGTTCAATACATAAAAACAGTTTTGTGCATACTTCTTGCTTTTATTTAAACGTGCAGATTACACAACTATATCTACAATAAAAAATGAGGTGAACTATGTATCTTAAAGAACATATCGTACGTGTTGAAAACATCAAGACCCTGCAAGCACTCGATCAAGCCAATATTGACCATAAAGTAATTGCACTGTTTATGAGCTGTGAGGGCATCAAGATGCAAGCCTATGAAGTGGGTGCTATTCTGAACAGCTATAATGCACTTGGTTCCAAAAAGGTTCAGCCTAAAAAAGTCCAGGCTTTAATTAATGCGAAACATCTGGGTGAAGAGGACGAAACCCTGCCTTGCCCAGTCTAAAGGCCATTTTCAACAATACATAGAAGGCCACTTAAGTGGTCCTCTTGCATGTTTGATTATCAGCTCATGATGAAAACTTTAGCCTGAACCACACTTGCTCAAGCTGCACTGTGTATAATGATTTTCCTTCTTCATTTTACGATTGCTAGTTGATATGACGCTTAATGTTTTGCAGAAACAGCTTGATGAAAGTACCGCATGTCCCTTGTGTCAGGCAGCAATGTACTGGGTCGAGGCAGAACAATTTGATCAGGAACTGAATTATCACGAATGCAGTCACTGTCATCATCAGCTTTATCCTGACCAAAAACATAATTGCTTCTGTGAAAAATGTCTGGCCAATCGTAGACGTCAAATGAAGGAAACACGTCTGCAGGAAAATCGCCAGCATCAAAGTAAAAAAGATGTACATCAATATGAATTAGGTCAGCTCAGCTTTTTAAACAAGTTATTTCTGTTAGCGATTCTGGATGATCATGTACATGAGCACAGTCAGCACGCTGAATATATAGACTGGGATCAGATCAAATATCACAACATCAGTCCAAATTATCTGATGCAAAATGCTTTGGTTAAACGCCTCAGCAAGGAAAATATTCTAAGTCTGAAAGACTTTAATGCCGATCAGCAGCACTATTATATTAATGTGCGTCTGGATGGTTATTCAGAGCCGAGCCTGTTCAGCATTACCCAGCAATTACGCCATTGGTTCTTTGAGAATTTAAGCAAAGGTGTGCCTTTTAAAAGTGCAGATGAAGTTAAAGAAACCCTATATTTTCTGCTGTATCAGGAAGTGATTCAATTTGCCCAGTTTTATTGTCGTAGCTGGGGCATTCAGATTGCGGGTAATAAAAGCTTTCAGACTTTCTGCTACCGTATGCTGGATGTATTGGCAGTCGGACAGATTTATTATCTAGTACAAACGGCGCTGGAATACTTATACAAACAGAAAGCCTTGCAAGCTCGCAATGAAAATTTCATCAATACCAATTTGCTGAAAAAAACCCTGCAGCAGTACCGTGAACGTGCCATCAACGAAAAATGGGAAACCTCTACCCTGCCGCGCCCATCACAATTGCCTTTAAGCAAAATGAGTGCAATTCTGTTCTTTCGTTTCCTTGGCTATGATGAAAATATTTTCTTCCAGCCAATCTGGCGTTCATGGCAGCAGATTGAGCCTCGTTTAAAATTCTATTCCAATAAACGCTGTATGCATTGTGGTTCCGAGGAACTGACCGTGGATTATGATGCCACGGACTACGTCAGTCTCTGCTGCCGCAACTGCAAACATCAAGACCATTATTTTACCCGCTGATGGATTCAGCCCAGACGCACTGTGAATATCAATATGAATACCAATCTTTCTCAACTGCACCATGACATTCTAGAAGGTGTTTGTGATGCCTGGATAGCATTACAACAACAGCAACCCTTAGTGCATATCATGACCAATGCTGTTGCCAGTAATTATGTAGCGAATGTTCTACTGGCTGCGAATGCTGCACCTGCCATGATTGACAATCCTTTTGAAGCTGAAAATTTTGCCCGAATTGCAGCGGCCGTCAGTTTGAATCTGGGAACACCAACATCTGAACAAGTTCAGGCTATGCTGATTGCTGCACAGACTGCGAATGCGATTAAAAAACCCTGGGTGCTGGATCCTGTTGGTTATGGTTCAATTCTGCACTGGCGCTCAGAAGTGACTGATCAATTAATGGCATTTCAGCCAACTATCCTACGTGGCAATGCCTCCGAGATCGGTACTCTGGCAGGCAAACAGGTTACAGGCAAAGGTGTAGGTACGACATTAGACAGCTCAGAAGTCTATCAACAAGCTAAATCATTGCTGGCACAATGCCAGTGCATCGCCATTTCCGGAGAATCAGATTACATCATCTCGCAGGATTATCCTGTGATTAAGGTGATGGGCGGATCAGAATTACAGCCACGTGTGACTGCAACAGGTTGTGCCTTGGGTGCATTGATTGCAGCTTATAGTGCTGTGGCTAACCCGGTAATTGCGGCAACTGCTGCACATCTGCATTTCGCGATTGCCGGTAAAAGGGCTGCTGAAATTACCTCTACACTGGGCAGCTTTAATGTTGCCTTTATCGATCAGATTCATCTGTTGAATCCTGAAATTATTCAACAATATGCTGATTTTGAGCTGCTTTGATTTATTATCATTAAGGAAAGCTATGTCTAGTGCACAGATTTCCCGAAAGCCAGATTCATAATTGTTTCAGAAATTGTTTTGAAATCTAAGCGGCAAACACACATCAATCCTTTCCCATCAAAATAGTCTGGCACGTGCTGCATAAAGAACTGGTAATGAACATCACTGCGTTTGCGCAGTCGAATCAACTGATCTGGCGTGACTTTAGGCATCAGTGCCGGTGCAACATAAATACCCTGCCCACGTTTATCTACCTGAGACTTGTATCTGTGCATCAGCTCAAGTACGGATTGATGAGCAGTCGGCATGGTGTAACCTTTTCTTGGATAGAAATAACGACTACGTGAGGCAAACAAGGTATAGACCTTCGGCTGCATCAAGGTAGTTACAAACCAAAGTGGAATGGCCGGATAACGTAAACGATAGCGCAAAGCCACACGAATGGCAGTCTTTAAAGTCAGATCACTGCGACGATACTGTTCCAGTACTCCGGCACGTGAAGTCACCACAAAAACAGGTTTGTCCTGCAACTGCAATTTGAGAATTGGCATAATATTCTGGCCAATCAGCCGCTCTCCGACGAAATACTGTATGACTGGTACAGAGACTGCTTCTGGATCATGTACATATTGATATAGCTGTTCAACAGGCGCAAAGGGAAAAATGAGTTGATCAAATTCCAGCATCTGCTGAAAAAAATCATGTTTCTGCTGGGCTGGCAAAGTTGCAAAATCAATGATGGTTTCTCTGATTTTCATGTATGTCATCCATTGAAGCGGCAGGCAGATCAGTTAATTCATGATACTTTTCTACTGATTCCGAGCTAAAAGCGTGTGATTAGTAAATCTTCTGATTTGGCAGATTAGCATAGGATTTTTAAGTTCTTATACACAATATCAGACTTATCAGTTACCAAATAGTTCACTATAAATTTAAGTTATTGAATTTAATAGTTATTATATATAAATTATGAGACCTGTATCAAGCTTTTATTTAATTATGTATTTTTAACCTCGATTTTTTTGAAGAAAATAAGCAATTTTTATATTTTTTAGCTGACTGACTAATTTCCAAGCTTAAAATTATTCTACTGTCTGTATCACAGTATTTAGGCATAAAAAAAGCCAGCAAGTAACTACTTGCTGGCTTTTCCTAGATAAACCAGTTTAAGTCAGAACATCAAACTTAACCTTGGTAATGGATATTCACCGACTTAATACGATTGTTTTCCATTTCAGTCACTTGGAAAGTAACCTGTTGATGCTCCAGTGTTGTACCAACTTCTACATGACCATTGGTTTTATCCAGAATCAGACCTGCAACACTGATATAACCAGCATCTTCTTCAATTAGATCCAGCATACCTAGCTCTAGTTCCAGCTGATACAAATCCAGCATGCCTGAAGCAATCCAATGCGTATCATCCACACGAACTAAATCCAGCTGTTCGTCTGCATCCGGGAATTCCCCTGCAATCGCTTCAAATACATCTAGTGGTGAAATCAGACCCTGTACATGACCAAACTCATCACTCACCAGAACCAAAGAACCTTTAGAAGTCCGCAAGGTATTAATTGCATCAATAACCTTCATATTTTCAAAGATAAAGATAGGACGATGACGCTTAATCAATGTTTTTAACGCTTCTGGTTCTTCCAGTACATCCAGCAATTCTTTGGCACGAACAACACTGATCACCTTATCCAGACTGCCACGACAGACTGGAAACAGACTATGCGGCACCGACAAGATTTTTTCACGAATCTGCTCTGGGCTATCATCAAGATTTACCCAAGAAATATGGCCCCGCGGTGTCATAATAGATGCTACAGAACGTTCCGCTAAAGTGAGCACGCCACCAATCATATAGCGCTCTTCATCTGCAAAGGTTTCTTGTGCTTCAGCATTCATATCTGGACTGCTGGTTTCTACTCGGCCACCCATCAATTTTAAAATTGAGTCGGCAGTACGATGACGTAATGGAATTTTTGCTTCATGTTTTGCAACATTGCGCTGACCAAACTGGTTAAACGCCTCAATAGCAATAGCAACACCAATACCTGAATAGATATAGCCTTTTGGAATATGGAAGCCAAAACCTTCTGCAATCAAGCTGATACCAATTAAGAGTAAGAAACTTAAACACAAAATCACGACGGTTGGATGACGATTGACAAAGGCAGTTAAAGGCTTAGATGCAAGCAACATCACCATCATTGCGACAACCATTGCCACCATCATCACATAGATGTTGTCGACCATACCAATTGCAGTAATCACCGAATCGAGCGAGAAGACTGCATCTAGAATCACAATTTGAGCAACAACGGCAGTAAAACCCGCATAGACGACATTCGTTGTGACTTTGACTTCAGGCTTGCCTTCCATCTTCTCATGCAGCTCTCCCACAGCCTTATAGACCAGGAACAAGCCACCACCCAAGAGAATCAGATCTCGACCAGAGAATGTTTTATCAAATATGGTAATTAAAGGTTCGGTTAAGGTAACCAACCAAGAGATTGCAAATAACAATCCTAAACGCATAAACAACGCCAGAGATAAACCAATCACACGGGCTTTATCGCGTTGTTCAGGAGGTAATTTTTCAGCCAGAATGGCAATAAAGACTAGGTTATCAATACCTAAAACGATTTCAAGAATAATAAGTGTAATTAAACCCACCCAGATTCCGGGATCTAATAAAAACTCCATTAGAGAATTACCCCGTTCGAGTAAGCTAGAAATAAAGATGGAAGATCAACGCACGGCGAGGGATCCATAATTTTAACCTTTTTGACTTAAGACTCTCTTATTATGCACAAAGCTTTTAATTTGTAATGGTCTTTTTATATTAATTCCGTAAATACTTGTTTATATAGAAGTCTATACAAACTGGTTAGTGATTAATAGCCAGGATTGTTCTTCAGTGCTTCACTTAACCCCTGTCGTCGTATTAATTTAGCTGATATGCGAAAAAAGCGTTGCTTTCCAAGTCACTCATCAGTTTTCGTAAACAATCACCCTCTCATCATCAATATCAGTACCAGCTTTTCTCAGATATATCCTTAAATAGAGATAATGCTTAGAGATATTTTCATAAATAGTTTTAGTAACAAATTTCTGAATAGCGGAATGAAGAATGACTTAATAAAGACGGCACTCCCTTCAAATCACTGATCTTCTCCACGCCTTCCTTATTTTATTTTAAAAATTAAAGTGACATTCATCGGGTTAAATACACCTTCAAGTTTAACTATTATTACTAAATCTTTCTTTCATATAATTTTATTTCTAATTGGATCAAAATTCATAACAAATTTCCCGATGTATGGCAGAAGTGAATAGGTAACAGATGAGTTAAAAATAGGTAAACTTAGGTCTTTCTCGACCAGTCGATAATTTGTGTCAATTATTAGCATTATTAAAAACATTGATTCACATTTTGTCGCATTTTTTAAAAATAATGGTTGAAACTTATATAAACATTTTCATAGAATGTAACTGCCTTACAAAAATAAATACAAGGAATCTACCATGACTAAAAAGTATGCGAAGTTTTTACCTTCAACTGAAGAATTTACTTTAGAAAATTTTCCCTACTATTGGGTTACTCAAGTCCACGCACAATATGTTTTAAATGTTGACCACGCGCTCAAGAAATATGGCGTTGACAACTCACGTCGCCGTATTTTGCTTGCCTTAAAAGCGAAACCACATGCAAGCGTGTCTGATCTTTCCGAGATGGTGGTTTCTAAAATGTCGACCACCACGAAAATCGTCTATCGTCTTAAAGACGAAGGCCTGGTTGATACTTATTCTTGTGAAGACGATGCACGTATTACGCGTGTGGTTCTTACAGAAAAAGGACATGAGATGTTCCATAAGATTAATGACCTGACTAACATTGTTCTGGAACAGTCATTTGAAGGCCTAACACCACTTCAAATCGAAAAAACTATGGAAAGTTTACGTCACATCTTCAAAAACCTTGCGCGCTGATCTAAAAACTATAAAAAACTGATCAGGCACTAGCGTGACTTAAGCAGAAAGATGAATTCATAGGCTAGCTTTATCTTTCTGCTTCTCCAGGAATCATTCAAAAAAATTCATTTGGGGACTGATTTTTTTGATCACCTCCTTGGGTACATGTGAACACTCAAACTCCTCTACGGGAAATCCCTCAACAAAAGACTGTATATTCGGTGATTTCAGATTTAGCCATTCATCCATACGCTGATGTGGAATCACAATAACAGAACGCTTGATATTTCCCGGTTCATGGAAATCCTTCATCATAGGATGATCAATTGCGTCCATGGTAATCATGGTGCTTGAACGTACGATCTCATCCTGCACGCGCGCAATTTCATATAGGGCAGCAATATAAAATGCTTTCCCATCCTTACGTCTTACACCCCAGCGCTGTGGTTTATTATCAAAATATTTAGACTCATAAAACTCTGTTACTGGGATTACGCCAAATTTACATTTCGCTGTTGCCTCGGCAAAACTAGGCTTCTGCAGTAAAGTTTCGTTACGAGCATTATAGGTGCGAGTTCCGATGGTTTTATCCTCCGCCCATTTTGGAATCAAACCAAAATTCACCGAGCGCCATTCCAAACCAAATTCTGACTTGAATAACAAAGGCAACTGATAATTGGGATAGACTTCTTCCGGATATTCAAACGGAATTTCAGGAAGATTAAGGTCATGCAGTTGCTGCAAAGTGAGCGGTTTAAAGTTAGCGCACATAAAGTCTTTAAAAACAGAAAATCACCGAAATATTATAATACTTCGGTGATCACAGACCTGTGTGTTTTTGCTAACAGGACTATTGTTTTGGCAAGGTCATCCAATGTGTGCGGGTAAATTCCTCAAAGATCCAACGTCCATTAAAACGCCCCAGGCCTGAGTTTTTCTCCCCACCAAATGGTGCATTTGGTTGGTCTGCAACCGTAATTCCATTAATGTGCGTCATACCCGCATCTATCTGAGCAGCAAAACGTTCACCGCGTTCAATATTTGAGGTACAGACTGCGCTGGAAAGCCCAAAGCGAGAGTTATTTGCCAAATTCACTGCATGTTCTTCATCATCTGCTTTTAGGATCGGTAGAATCGGACCAAAACTTTCTTCCTGAGCGATTTCAAAGTAAGGATCGACATGAGTAAAGATATGCGGTGCCACTACATTTCCTTCTATACCGCCTTCATAGACCAACTGTGCATCTAGTTGTTTGGCATGTTCGATAATCTTGCGATGCTTTTCAACTTGGCTCTGATTAATAATTGGTCCAATGATGGTTTCTGGCAAGTCTGGATTACCCACAGGGATGGTTTTCACCCGCTCTATCAGTTTATCTACATAAGCATCATGCAGGCTCTGATCAACAATGACCCGATTGGTGCTCATGCAGATCTGTCCTTGATGCATAAAGCGTCCCATAACAGTAAGTTCTACTGCCAGATCCAGATCCGCATCATCCAGAATGACCAAAGGTGCATTTCCACCCAATTCCAGTGCAAGACGTTTCATACGCGAACTTGACAGTGCTTTACTTCCCACACCCTGCCCAACTTCAGTTGAACCAGTAAATGAAATCATTTTTGGAATAGGATGTTCGACAAAATAATCACCGATTTCTTTACCAGCACCGACTACCACATTAAAGACGCCATGTGGCGTACCCGCTTCTTCGAATAATTTTCCAAGCAGTGTTCCACCTGTGACCGGCGTATCGCTGGCTGGCTTGAGCACGACCGTATTTCCGCAAGCGATTGCGGTAATAACTGAACGCATGGATAAATGAAAAGGGAAATTCCAAGGGCTGATTACTGCAATCACACCAAGCGGTTTACGTATCACAATACTTTGACGTGCAGGATCTCGACTTTCCAGCTCATCTGGCTGGATTAAATCCGGGAATTTGGCACTTTCCTGAATGATTCCCAGCGATGCATCTACTTCAAGATTTGCCTTAAAGCGCGTACTACCAGATTCCTGGATCAACCAGTCTACAATCTCTTCACGGCGTCGCTGAATGATATTGGCCAGGTTTTGGATTAGCCCTTTACGCACCTGAACCGAAGTTAAGACACCTTGCTCAAACGCTGCCAGCGCTGCCTGATAAGCAGTATCTACATCTTCAGTACTTGCTGCCTGCAAGGTAAAAATTTCCTGTTGAGTATAGGGATTAAAATTTTGAATCGTGTGGATCGAGCCGCCTTGCTGCCATTGCCCGCCAATAAATTGTTGATCTAGATTTTGATAGGCTGTCATTTCCATCCCTACAACTTGTGAATTTTTCTCTACTTTATCAGAACAATTTTATAGATCAGAGCTGAGCGACGAATTGTTACGCTTTTATCGACAAATTTATATGTTCTCTATTTTTAATAACTGATTCATTTTAGACAGCCAACAAAAAAGCCTCCGAAGAGGCTTTTTTAGATCAGACAGGATTAGTCACCTGTATAACCTTTCAATTTTAAACGCGCTGCATGAAGTAAAGGCTCTGTATAACCTGCAGGTTGCTCACCACCCTTGAAAATCAGGTCAGAAGCAGCCTGGAATGCAATATTGTTATCAAAGTCAGCTGCCATTGGCGTATAGAATGGATCATTGGCATTTTGCTCATCCACAATTTTTGCCATACGCTGCATCACTTCTTCAACCTGTTCACGAGTTACGATACCGTGACGTAACCAGTTTGCAACGTGTTGAGAAGAGATACGTAAAGTTGCGCGGTCTTCCATCAAACCTACATCGTTAATATCAGGCACTTTTGAACAACCCACACCCAGATCAACCCAACGAACCACATAACCCAGGATACCCTGACAGTTATTTTCCAGTTCTTTCAGTTTCTCTTCTTCTGTCCAGTTGGTGTTGGCCGCCAATGGTGGTGTTAACAAGTCATCAAGAGGCAATGCTTCAGTTGCAAGTAATTCTTGCTGACGGTTTGCCACATTAATTTGATGGTAGTGAATCGCGTGAATCACTGCGCCTGTTGGAGACGGTACCCATGCACAGCTTGCACCTGCTTCTGGATGCTCAGTCTTGGTTTTGTACATGTCTAATAGCATATCCGGTTTCGGCCACATACCTTTACCAATCTGTGCTTTACCACGTAAACCTGTTTGCAAACCGATCATTACGTTACGGTTTTCATAAGCCGGGAACCATTTTTGACCTTTGATTTCGCCCTTACGTACGAATGGACCTGCTTCCATGAAGGTATGGATTTCGTCACCAGTACGGTCCATGAAACCGGTATTAATGAAGATCGTGCGGTCTTTGGCCTGAGCAATACAGTTTTTCAGGTTAACAGAAGTACGGCGTTCTTCATCCATGATACCGATTTTCAGGGTTTTTTCAGGCAAGCCAAGCGCTTGTTCAGCACGCTCGAACAGTTCAACTGCAAATGCCACTTCTTCAGGGCCATGCATTTTTGGCTTCACGATGTACATCGAACCTTTGCGTGAGTTCTTGATCGTGTTTTCACCACGAATGTCAGCAATCGTAAGAAGCGGAGTAACCAATGCATCCATGATGCCTTCATAGATTTCTTCGCCATCTACCAAGATCGCCGGGTTAGTCATCAAGTGACCTACATTACGAAGTAACATCAATGAACGGCCATGAACTTTTGTCTCACCACCTTCAAGATTTTTGAAGGTACGGTCAGCATTCAGTTTACGGGTAACTGTCTTACCATTCTTTTCAATTGACTCTTCAAGCGTACCGCGCATCAAGCCTAACCAGTTACGGTAGCCTTCTACTTTTTCTTCAGCATCAACAGCTGCAACTGAGTCTTCCAGGTCTTGGATTGTCGTTACAGCAGCTTCAAGAACTACGTCTTTTACGCCAGCTGCATCAGTTTGACCAATTGCGCTTGCTGCATCAATTTGGATGATTGCATGTAGACCATTGTTTTTAAGTACAACTTCTGTTGGTGCAGAAGCTTCGCCGTTATAACCGACGAATTTAGATGCATCTGCAACAGTTGTTGTAGAGCCATCTTTTAAAGTTACAACAAGCGCATTTCCTTCAACCGCATATTTGGTTGCATCGGCATGTGAACCATTTGCCAATGGGAAAGTTTGGTCAAGATAGTTTTTCGCAAATGCGATAACTTTTTCGCCACGTTTTGGATTATAGCCTTTACCTTTTTCTGCGCCATCTTCTTCAGAGATAACGTCAAAACCATAAAGTGCATCATATAATGAACCCCAACGTGCGTTTGCCGCATTTAAGCAGTAACGTGCATTACGTACAGGTACCACTAACTGTGGGCCTGCCAATAGTGCAATTTCTTCATCTACGTTTTCAGTCGTAATTTGAAAATCTTCTACTTCTGGTAGCAAGTAGCCAATTTCAGACAAGAAAGCTTTGTAAGCTTGTAATTCAAATGTGTTATTGCGGTGCCATTCATCGATTTTCGCCTGAATGTCATCACGCTTAGCCAAAAGTGCTTTGTTTTTAGGGCTAAGATCAACAACGACTTGTTCAAAGTTCTTCCAGTATGTTTCGCTGTCCAAACCAGAACCTGGTAGTGCTTCATTTTCGATAAAATCGTAAAGTTCTTTAGCAATCGCTAACTTGCCTTTTTGAATACGTGCAGTCATTGTCTTTCCTGATATTGCTACTTTTTATACAAGAGATTCTAGTATAACGATTAAAATTTAGCTGAATAGTACTATCACATTCCTAAATAATGATCATTTTATTTAGCGTCACCCTCATGTCCGCTAATATTGATCGGAATGTTTCGTCATCAATTCACTAAATACCCTAATGACAGTGTATAAAGTTTTCGAAATGTAGAAATTAGACTTAAGTTCAGATTTTCGCGCAAAAATCACGCATTTCCATATACATTGTCATTCTTGAAGCTCGATTAAGCCATGAAATGTGCTTATTGTCGATAAACTGCCCAGTAATTTTGCATAAAAAAAGCGCCGGATAACCGACGCTTTTTGAAGCTTTATTCAGCATTGCTGGAGGCAATTTTCTCAATCTGGCGATGCTCCGAATGCAAGTATTCATCTGATTGCATTTCCAGCAGACGTGAACGGGTCCGTTCAATCTCGAAAGCCAGTTTTTCACCTTGGTAGATGTCAACGATATTGTCTTCAGAAGTGAGTAGCAATTTCACACCACGGTCATAGAATTCATCTACCAGGTAAATGAAACGGCGTGTACCATCATTCAAGAAGTCGGTCAGGTGCGGCACATTGCTGACCAGCACAGTATTATAGATATTGGCGATTTCAATAAAGTCAGCCGGACTACGCGGTTTCAGGCACAGTTCTGCAAATTCACACCATAATACATCTTCGGTATGTGCCACAGTTTCGACAATACGGTTATTGATGATGATCGGTTCATCAGAATGCTGCTGGGTCTGGGTCAGTGCGCTAAAACGCTGTGCCATCCAGTTTTTATTATCATGCGTTAACGGGAACTTGAATAACTGTGCCTGTTTGAGTACACGCAAACGATAATCCACACCTGCATCGACATTTAGAATTACACAATTCTTTTTTACCAGCTCAATGGTCGGAATAAAACGGTCACGGTGGATGCCATTTTTATATAGGCCATCTGGGGCAATATTCGAGGTCGCGACCAAGGTAATGCCGCGCTCAAACAGTTTCTGGAACAGATCACTAAGGATCATGGCATCGGTTACATTCGATACGAAAAATTCATCAAAACAGATGACCACGGCATCTTTATAAATCTGGTCTGCCACTAAATCTAGCGGGTTACGTTGACCGGATAATTTGTTCAGCTCACGATGCACATGCTGCATAAAGTGGTGAAAATGCATGCGGATTTTACGACGAAATGGAATGGAATCGTAGAACTGATCCATCAGCCAAGTTTTACCACGACCTACACCACCCCACATATACACACCTTTCGGTGAGGTTTGACGGCGGAAACGGCGGAATGCTTTCTTGGAAGCCTTAAAGCGTTGAATTAACTCCACCCAGACACGGTCTAGCTCATGTACTGCAATCGCTTGTGCATCATCCGGCATGAACTGACCCGAAGACAGTGCCTGTGCATAACGTTCTGCAGGAGATAAGGGGCTAAAGGCGTTGTGCTGATGTGAATTTAAGTCGGACATAAGGTTCATTACTATTGAGATTCATAAAAAATTATAGCGAAGATTTAACTTCAAGCCATAACACTTTGGCATTAGCAAACTTAGGCTATTTTACATATTGGCGCGGACTCTGACCAAACCAGCGTTTAAATGCGTGATTAAACGCCGCCGGTTCAGAATATCCTAGCAGTTCTGCAATCATTTCAATTGAATATTGTTTATATTCAATCATTCTTAAGGCTTTATCCTTAATGATATCCTCACGGATCTGCTTATAACTGGTATTCAGCTGCTGTAGCTGATGCCGTAAGGTCCGTTCCGGAATATTCAAGGCTTGCGCAGTTTCTGCCATGGTCGGCATTCCTCCACTTTGCAGCTCCAGATAGTCCTGCACCCGTTGGATTAATGAAGGTGTCTTTTCATCTTCACGCAATCGTTCCAGTTCAGCAATACACTTCTTTTCATACAGCTTGAAGGTCATCTCATCTGCTGAAGGAATCTTGACATTTAACACCGCTTCATCAAACCAGAAAGCGGCCTGATCGGCATTGAACTGTACTTGATGCCCATAATAATCATGGTAAAACTGTAACTGTTTTAACTCTTCCGGCTTTGGAAATGGCAATTCAATCCTTACTTCAGGCACCGAAAGCCCCATCATCTTGTACAGGTCCTGAATAAACTTGTAAGTCCCAGAGATTTCAGCCTGCGCGACCAGCTGACCTAATTGGTCCTGCACATTACTTGGACAATAGCAAAGTGCAATGCGATGCCCAGCCTGCTTGAAACTCATTTCCCCAGTCAGATGGGTTAACTGCTGAAAACGGATACCATGAATTAGTGCATCTCTCACCGTAGGGCTAGTCACCAGTAGCATGAGCAGCGGGCCATATCCTGCCAGTGCATAATGCTGTCCGATCAAGATCCCTTTTTCTGGTGCAACTCCCTCACCTACAACTTTGAGTACATCATATTCCAGACTGGGATGAATGATCGACGTAGGATCGAGGTCATCTATACGCAGCCCGATATTGTCCAGCTTATGCTCCAATGCAATGCCTGCCTTGCGCATCCCCTGAATCAAGTACATCAAACTGAGTATCGATCTCTTCATTGCGATTTGAATTTAATAGGATTGTTCCTGTTTTACTATAAATTTTACAAATTCTCTATTGCCGTTTTGATCAATTTTGTCGTCTTATTAATCATGTTTGATCTTAGAACTTTATAATATTCTAATAAATCTGGATATGCACGGATTGCACAGCATGAATACTACAAAGAAAAATAACACAACCAAAATTGCTATTATTGGTGCAGGTTTTGGCGGAATTGCAATGGCCATTCGTTTGCAACAACAAGGAATTACAGACTTTATAATTCTTGAAAAGTCCAATGATTTTGGCGGTACTTGGCGTGAAAATCAGTATCCAGGTGCAGCCTGTGATGTGCAATCTCACATGTATTCTCTATCTTATGCACCGAAAGCTGACTGGTCAAAAAGATATGCTGAAGCGCCGGAAATCTTTGCCTATATTCAACAACTGGTTAAAGAATTCAATGTTCCTGCATTTACTCGTCTGAATACTGAAGTTAAAGCTGCACATTATGATGAAAAGCGTTGTCGCTGGGCATTAACTTTAAATGAAGATGAACAGCTGGAAGCACAATATGTCATTTTTGCATCCGGCCCTTTGCATGTACCGCAAATTCCGAAGATTAGCGGAATCGAAAAATTTAAAGGTAAAGTCTTCCACTCCTCTCAATGGGATCACAGCTATGACCTCACTGGTAAAAACGTCGCTTCGATTGGAACAGGTGGCAGTGCCATTCAGTACATTCCAGAAATCGCTCCACAATGCAAACAGCTCTATGTGATGCAACGAACCGCAGCATGGGTGATTCCACGTGATGAGCGGCTGTATCATGATTTGGAAAAGAAACTTTTTGCACGCTTTGACTGGTTTCGAAAATTACATCGTATTCGTCTGTACTGGTCGAATGAATCCCGTGTCGTCCCTATCGTAAAACCGACCGTGATGAAATATACACAGAAACTGGCTGAAGCTTATATCCGCTATCAGGTCAAAGATAAGGAAGTTGCCCAAAAGTTAATCCCAGATTACATCATGGGTTGTAAACGGATTCTGGTTTCCAATAAATATTTTCCCATTTTTAATCGGCTTAATGTCGAACTGGTCACTGACACAATTCGGGAACTGACAGAAGACAGCATTATTACTGCAGATGGTAAAAAACGGCCGATTGACTGCCTGATTTATGGCACAGGTTTTATTACTGATCCGCGTATTTATCTGAAAAACTTTGAATGCACTGGTCTAAATGGCATCAAGCTCAATGAGGTCTGGAAAGATGGTGCGGAAAGCTATTATGGTATCTGTATCAAGAGTTTTCCGAATTTGTTCCAACTGCTTGGTCCAAATACTGTGCTAGCGCATAACTCGGTACTGTTTATGATCGAGTCAC
The DNA here is from genome assembly GCF_002381195.1 of Acinetobacter sp. UBA3461. Lineage (NCBI taxonomy): Bacteria > Pseudomonadati > Pseudomonadota > Gammaproteobacteria > Moraxellales > Moraxellaceae > Acinetobacter > Acinetobacter sp. UBA3461. The sequence goes on from NZ_DFRO01000046.1 coordinate 55,485, forward strand.
AAGTAGAATATATCCTGCAGTTAATCCAGATAGTTGAACGATCGCATACTGAGGCAATCTTGGTCAAAGATGAAGTACATGAGCAGTTTAACGCACAGGTACAACACATGATGGAGAATACTGTCTGGCAATCGGGCTGCGTGAGCTGGTATCAACAGGATGGCGGCAAAAATTTTGCCTTATGGCCCACCTACACCTGGAAATACTGGCTGAAAACCAAGTGGGCTAATCCATCAGATTACCACTTACTGAGTAAAGCCAGTTAAAGCAACAACATATTCGTTAAAGGGATGGCATAATATAGAAAATTTTTATTTTCCCCGATTATGCAATCCTTTTGGCTTATCTTCCAATTACTGTTCTGTCTGGCGATCGGCTTTCTGTGTGCCAGAAAGTTACCTCAAACTGTTGTTAAAGTATCTTTTGCGGTTCTACCCTATTTTAGTTATGTGCTACTGATCGCAATTGCTTTTGAGTTTTCACAACTTCTCGATGAACTAAAGTATCCTTATCAAATTCTGAGTACCTCTCTCAGTATTGCAGCGATCACTTCACTGGGTGCCTTTACCTGTTGTTATCTGCTGTTTAAGTGGGCAGGTTATCAACCTTCCTCAGGACGGGTTTCTACACAACTGGTAATTAAATCACTCATCAATATCGGTTATGCCTTTATTGCGCTCGGCATGGGTTATTTGCTGCATGCAGGTTTAGGTAGCTTAAATATTCAGGCACAAATCAGTACCTGGCATTTACTGCTAGTATTTATGTTCCTGATCGGACTCGATCTTGCCTATTCCCCACTCGACCGCTCATGGCTAAATTGGAAAATTCTGCTGGTACCACTCGGTTGTATTCTCGGTTCACTACTGAGTGTACTGCTCTATGGCATATGGCAATCTGATATCAGACTTCAAGACCTGATTATGTTATCCCAAGGTTATGGCTTCTACTCGATGAGCGGTATTGTGGTGACTGAACTCAGGAATGCTGAATTAGGCAGTATTGCACTGATGAATGATCTGTTTCGGGAGATCTTTGCAATTCTACTGATGTATTGTCTTGGCTGGCGCTATCCACGTGCTGCAATTGCAGCTGCAGGTGCAACATCTATGGATGTCACCTTACCGATGGTAAAACAGGCCTGTGGTAATGATTTTATTCCGCATGCCATGTTGAGCGGCTTTATTTTGTCGGTATTGGCACCGGTGATGGTCAGTGTTTTAGCAGCCATCTAATTCATTAGCTCTCTTTAAATCTCTCCCAAAGGGAGAGAAGCGAAGCTTTTAAAATAATAGAAGAAGCCCCCCTTGGGAAATGAAGAATCTCAAAATATATTTTGAGTTCGCAAAGGTGAGGGAAAATATTGAAGAATCATGTTCAAATACTTAAGCTAATCTCCCAATAGTTCTTCCACTGTATCAACCATCTCTGAAGCCAGCTCTACAATATCAACACCATCAAGACGTGCCATCCAATTCCATGAACTCGCAGAGTTATACTGTTTCTGAAGTGTTTGCTGTTCAAGCTGATCCGCTATTTTTTCCAATTCATGATTTTGTTCCAGTAATTTTTGTTCTCGCGTTTTCATTGTAAATTCCTTTTTTATTTTTATACTGTTTTTTCAATGTATAAAAAAAGCCTTTCGTTTGAAAGGCTTTTTATCGGATTGATAGAATTACAAGGTTGCCAGAATATCTTTTAAAGTCTGACGCATATTTTCAGATTTGGTAATCGGACGACCAATCACCAAATGTGTAGAACCATCCAACATTGCTTGTTTCGGTGTCACAATACGCTTTTGGTCGTCTGCATTTGAGCCTTCCGGACGGATCCCCGGCGTTACCAATGCAAAGTCTGCACCAAGCGTTTCGCGCAGCATTTTTGCTTCTTGCGCAGAACACACCACACCATCTAGACCACTGTCTTTGGTCAAAGCAGCAAGACGTTTCACATGCTCAAAGGGTTCAATATCCAGACCGATATCTTTTAAATCTTCACGGCCCATTGAAGTTAATACCGTTACCGCGATCAGTTGAGTATTATAATTCCCAGCTTTAAGACGCTCAACACAGGTTTCCATCATTTTACGACCGCCAGAAGCATGTACATTCACCATCCATACACCCAAGTCTGCGGCTGCACATACTGCCTGCGCAGTAGTATTTGGAATATCGTGAAATTTCAAATCAAGGAAAACTTCAAAACCTTTATCTTGCAGTGCTTTGACGACTGATGGGCCTTCATGGGTAAATAACTCTTTACCAACTTTTACACGGCAAAGCTCAGGGTCTAATTGCTCAGCAATCGTCAATGCGTCATATTGGCTTTTTGCATCCAAGGCAACGATAATACTCATAACAAGACCCTTTAAATTGACAAAATTAAGGCATTATACGGATTTCAGCTGTATGAACAAATATATAAATTATGAAAACTGTTTCTTAAATCAATTTAAATCTCTTATTTCTAAAACAATTTTTTTAATTAATTTTATTTTTAATGGGTTTATAAAACTTAAAGCATAAAAAAGCACCCTGAGCAAGAATCAGAGTGCTTTAAATATAATCAGGAGAAGTTTAAATAGTCAAAGTTATGACATCACATCCTTATAAAGGTGTCGAAGGTCGATCCTGAGGATGGATATCAACAACTGTCTTTTCATGGCGTGAATGAGCAGCCGCTTCTGCTGCCATCAACTTCGCTGTATTCAGCTGCTCTTTACGCAGGTGGTCTATGTCTTTACGCAATCGCTTAATTTCCCAGCTGTTTTGGAAAACTTTAAATACCTGTACACCTAGCAGTAGGCCAAGAATGACACCCAATGACAGTGTCAACAACAATAATAGGCCTAAACGCATTGCAGGAACCTGAGTAAATAACAGGTCTACAGATAGTTCAGTTCCATTTTGCAATACCAGTGCCAGTGAATACCCAAATACAACGAGTAATAAAACGACGAGTACGTAACGCATAACACGCCCCTTGAATTATTTGTTTGCTGATTCGTTTACAGCATCACGTAGTGCCTTACCTGGTTTGAAGTGTGGAACTGCTTTTGCTGCGACTTCAACAGACTTACCGGTTTTCGGGTTTCGGCCAATACGTGGCTCGCGATGATGCAATGCGAAGCTGCCAAACCCACGAATCTCAATACGGTTGTCTGTCGATAATGCTTCGATCATTTGATCGATCATGATCTTCACAGCTTCTTCAACTAAAGGCTCAGCTAAATGCGGGTTCTTTAGGGAAATACGCTCTATTAAATCAGACTTATTAAGTGCTTCAGTAGTCATCTGCGACCTCTTTAATTATCAAGCTACTTGGACTCTCTATGGCGATAATAACCTGTTTAAATACAAAACGGTAGCGCAATAATTAAATACTACGCTACCGTTTACAGTAATCGTTCAGAAAATATTAGTTAACTTACATTAACAATACATTTCCTGTGCTTACTTAGTTGCTCATTTGCGCCTTGATCAGGTCACCAATCGTCTTAGGACCATTTTCTTGACCAGCAGCAGCTGTTTTCAAGTTAGCAACAGCTTCTTTCTCTTCAGCTTCGTCTTTCGCTTTGATAGACAAATTGATAGTGCGAGATTTACGATCTACATTGATGATCTTAGCTTCAACTTCTTGACCAACTTCAAGGAACTTAGTTGCATCTTCAACGCGGTCGCGGTTGATTTCAGATGCTTTAAGAGTCGCTTCAACTTCGTCAGCTAACTTAACTGTAGCGCCTTTAGCGTCAACAGCAGTTACAGTACCTTTAACAAGCGCACCGCGTTCGTTAGCAGCTAAGAAATCGTTGAATGGATCGCTGTTCAATTGTTTGATACCAAGGCTGATACGGTTGCCTTCAGCATCTACAGACAAGATAACCGCTTCAACTGTGTCACCTTTCTTGTAACGACGAATCGCTTCTTCGCCTTGTTCGTTCCAAGAGATGTCAGACAAGTGAACTAGACCATCGATACCGCCTGGTAAACCGATGAAGATACCGAAGTCAGTGATAGACTTGATCGTACCAGATACTTTCTCGCCTTTGTCGTGGTTCTTAGCAAACTCTTCCCATGGGTTAGCACGAGTTTGTTTGATACCAAGAGAAATACGACGACGCTCTTCGTCTACTTCAAGAACCATAACGTCAACTTCGTCACCGATCTGAACTACTTTAGATGGGTGGATGTTTTTGTTAGTGTGGTCCATTTCAGACACGTGTACTAGACCTTCAACGCCTTCAGCGATTTCTGCGAAACAGCCGTAGTCAGTTAGGTTAGTTACGCGAGCTTTAACGATAGAACCTTTAGGGTAACGGCTCATGATCGCTAACCATGGATCTTCGCCTAATTGTTTAAGGCCTAAAGATACGCGGTTACGTTCGCGGTCGAATTTAAGTACTTTAACAGTAACTTCTTGACCAACTTCAACAACTTCTGATGGGTGCTTGATACGTTTCCAAGCCATGTCAGTGATGTGAAGAAGACCGTCGATACCGCCAAGGTCAACGAACGCGCCGTAGTCAGTAAGGTTCTTAATCGTACCAGTAACTGTTTGACCTTCTTCAAGCTGAGCAAGAAGCGCTTCACGGTCAGCTGAAGATTCAGCTTCCATAACAGCACGACGTGAAACAACAACGTTGTTACGTTTAGCGTCAAGCTTGATTACTTTGAATTCTAACTCTTTGCCTTCTAAGTGAGTCGTATCACGAATAGGACGAGTATCAACTAAAGAACCAGGAAGGAACGCACGTACTGGACCGATGTCAACAGTGAAACCGCCTTTAACTTTACCAGAGATAACACCAGTAACGATTTCGCCGTCTTCAAAGATTTTTTCAAGTTTAGTCCAAGTCTCAGCGCGTTTAGCTTTTTCGCGAGAAAGAACAGTTTGACCCATACCGTTGTCAAGTGCTTCAACAACTACGTCTACAGTGTCGCCAACTTGAACTTCAAGTTCGCGTTGTTCATTTAAGAACTCAGCACGGTCAACAACGCCTTCAGATTTAAGGCCAGTGTCAACAGTTACCCAGTCAGAGTCGATGCTTACTACAACGCCTTGGATGACTGCACCCTTTTCAACGTTGAGGTTTAATTCGCTTTCTTCAAAGAGGGCTGCAAAAGATTCGGTCATGATATTTCCGATAAAGTCAGCGGTCTTGGATCAGACAAGGCCGGTTTAGTTAAGCGTCTACATAGTCCCATATAAAACTGATCGAGCTATGCGTCTGCTGAATTTGATAATTCGGTTAATGAGCTAACTGGCTGTCGATATAAGCGGTCATCAGATTAAATACTTCATCGATACCCAGTTCTGAGCTGTCGATGATATAAGCATCTGTTGCCGGCTTGAGCGGAGCGACCGTGCGTTCCATATCTCTTTTATCTCGAGCCTGTATATTAGCTAAAATGTCGCTTATTTTAGCATCCAGTCCCATGCCCTGCAACTGCTTTACTCGTCTGTTCGCACGTGATTCAGCCGATGCGGTCAAATATATCTTGGCTTGGGCATTCGGAAAGATACTGGTTGCCATGTCACGACCATCTGCCACCAGACCTGGTTCTTGTGCAAAAGCATGCTGACGACCCACTAAAGCAGCTCTAAGTTCAGGAATTGCGGCAACTTTTGAGGCAAACTCACCAACACGTTCAGTACGGATAGTATGGGTCACATCCTCACCTTCTAACCATACCTGTATTCCGGTTGCAGTACTTGTAAACTGGATGTCTAAATTTGTAGCAATGTGTACGCATTTTTCCAGTTCATTATCTAATGAGTCCAGCAAATCCTGCTGCTGCAATGACAATCCAAGCAGGCGATATAACGCACCTGAATCTAACAGATGGAAACCGTAATGTGCTGCAATTTTCGCAGCGAGTGTCCCCTTGCCCGAACCACTTGGTCCATCAATGGTAATAATTTGAACTGTCATTGCTTTTCCATTGTTGTTTAAACAGATTTTGCGAGTTTCGCGAAGCCTAGTTTAATCCCTGCTTTTAGCTGTGCAAGGATTAATTTGCTGACAAAGGGTGCACGAGTCTGTAATTCAATAGTATAGGTCACCAGCGTTTTATCATCTGAAACTGCTTCAAACTCAATAATACCCAAGTGATGTTTCACCAGCGGATTTTTAATAATTTTATATTCAATCCGCGAATTCGGCTCAAGCAGTGTGATCTGTTCCTTTAACGGTTTGATCGGCCCAATGCCCAGGCTACGAATTGACCCCAGACCATCAGGACGTTCAGGATCCGCAGAATCCTTGATACGTTCCACCTGAATCGGGGCAAAGGCTACATTATAAGTTGCGTGTTTAGACAACAGGTCAAACACCTGCGCTAAAGGTGCAGGAAATTCTTTTTTTACTTGTATGGCGTTCATCATAAGTCCTGGTTGGGGTTGTTATTTTTAAGGGTTAATATTAAACAGAATTCAGGCCTGATTCTGAGCATTCATTTGCCTTTCTTGTAACTTTAATTGTCTTTTCTGTTCCCGGCGCATTCTAAAGAAATCGCTGAGCTGCCCGGCACACTGAGCTTGCAAGCATCCCGATTCAAACTCAAAAACATGATTGTAGTAGCCAGTTTCAAAGAGCTTACGTGCACTGATCAGTGAGCCTGCTTTCGGCTCTGTGGTACCAAAAACCACGCGGGAAATCCGTGAATGTACCAGTGCCCCTACACACATGGTGCAAGGCTCCAAAGTCACGTAGAGAACTGCATCATCAGGTAGACGGTAGTTTTGAATAGCTTGACAGGCTTCACGAATGGCCACAATCTCTGCATGTGCGGTAGGGTCATTCAATGAAATTGGAGAATTGAAGCCTTGACCAATAATCTGGTTATTACTGACAATAATTGCACCCACAGGAATTTCTCCCTGCGCTGCCGCTAATGCAGCCTGCTCGTAGGCAAACTGCATCCATTCTGCATCGGTTTTAATATATTCAGTCATGAATCAGCTAATGACACCATACTGTCTTAATAGCGCATTCCAGCTGTCAATTTGAGTAACTGGCGGATTATTACCAAAGATACCTTTCAGACTCAGGTCAGCACCTTTCTCCCATTCCGGAGATAGGTCCTTATCGACCAGACGTGCACGCACACCTTCGACAAAGTCCGGATGACGAATTTTCCAGTCAGAAATCTGGATTTCCAGCTCAAAAACTTCATTCCAGGAATGTACCTGTTTACCCCATTGCCATAATAGCCAAGTTAAAGCAGCAGTTGCTGGAGAGCCTTTTTGAAGATTTTCACTGGCTTGACGCAGCCAGTCGCTGCGCGCATCCTTTAAACCAACAATAGCTTCATAATCATGTTCAAAGTTAACGCCACGGCAGACACTATGAATGACATCAAGTGAATTTTGCAATGGTCCAGGCCCTACAGGACGATGCATACTGTTTAACGTATCATCAATAGCGCGGAAATCTCCCGCCGGATAGTGCTCCCAGTCAACATTGACCATTTTGTGCAGAACAGCATCACGCTGCATATCGCAGATATGGGTAGCCCAGCCAATACCATACGCGCCAGCCGCAGTCATGATTGAACCTGTTAAACCGGTAAATAAACCAATCGCACCACGATCTGCCAGGAAACGCGTTGCACCAACGTCTGGATACAGACCGATATTGATTTCAGGCATTGCCAGACGGGAATATGGCGTTACCAGGCGGAACGGTGCCGCCATAAATAAACCTAGACCACCACCCATCACATAACCTTCGCCCCATACCAGCACTGGTTTGGCATAGTTATGTAGCAACAGATCTAAAGCATATTCCTGCTCAAAGAATTTGTTCGCAGTTGCAACTTCGTCATTGATGACTAACTGACGCAATTTACGTACATCTCCACCTGCACAGAATGCTTTAGGGGTGGTCGAATCGAACCAGATTGCTTTTACATTGTCATCGTGATGAAAATCTTCAAAAACCTCAAGCAAGGCCGATGCAATGGTTTCATCCAGTGCATGTAGTGATTTCGGACGATTTAATCGAACGATGCGCCATCCATTTTGGGCTTCTTCGACAATCAGATCCGAGTGATATTGTTTTGATACAGGAGAATATGTCATGCGTCCAGCTGCCAATCTATAGGCTCAATGCCATGTTGTTTAAGATAATTGTTTGCTTTGGAAAATACTTTACAACCAAAGAATCCGCCACGGTTTGCCGACAACGGCGACGGGTGTGCGGCTTTAAGTACAAGGTGTTTATTCTGGTCAATGCGTTGTCCTTTACGCTGCGCGTAAGCACCCCAAAGAATAAAGACTACATTTTCACGTTGTTCATTAATGACATCAATTACGTGATCAGTAAATTCTTCCCAGCCACGTTTTTGATGTGAAGTCGGCTGGCCCGCTTCTACGGTTAATACTGCATTCAGGAGCAACACACCTTCCTCTGCCCAATGGGTCAAGTTGCCATGTTTAGGAATAGGCACGCCCAGATCCGAGTGCAACTCATGAAAAATATTACGCAAAGATGGAGGCAATGCAACCCCTTTTTGCACCGAGAAACTTAAGCCATGTGCTTGATTCGGGCCATGATAAGGATCCTGTCCTAAAATCACCACTTTCACCTGATCCAGCGGTGTCGTATTTAGCGCATTAAAAATCAGATGATTCGGTGGATAAATAACTTTGTCTGCTTTCTTTTCTTCAATCAGAAAATTTTTAAGTGCATCCATTTTTGCACCGAGTAAAAAATCACTCAGGCTATATTTCCAGCTTTCATCCAGCTGGACTTTATTCAGTTTTGCAATTTGCTGTTCAGTTAATAAAGACATTTTTTCATCCTAAATTGATGTCATGCAGTTTAAAACTGAAACAGCTTAAACTTTTACCTGTAAGTCTACGGTTGGGTTGTGGAATGGAACCCCCTGTTTCAACTTGCTGAACATATCAGGATCGGTCCATTCAGCTTGTACCTGTTCAGAAAATTCAATCTGATCCAGGTTAAGTAGCCCCATTTGCTCATTTTCGATATCTTCCAAAAAGCTTTGTGCGTAACCGGTATCGGTTTCATGCACAATCACGGAATACACCTCGACATCTCCTTCACCATTCTGGGTAATGGTTGAAGCCAGCACTTGCTGCGCTAAAAAGAAGAAAATACGCGAGAACTGTTCAGCAGACGGCGATACTGGCAATGACACCCAACGTGCACTAAAATTCTTGCAGGCCTGAATGTATTCGGGATTATCGTCCTGCCAAAAGCAGATAGCATGATCGAATGAATCAAAAAAGTCCTTGATGACACCTTTTAGCAAACCAAAGTCATATACCATCTGACCATGATCGAGCTTAGAGGCTTTCAGTAATAATTCTACTTTATAACTATGACCATGGATCGAACGCTTACAGCGATCCGATGTGCAATTTCGCACGATATGAGCATTTTCAAACTTAAATAACTTACGAATTAACATGTGCCGTAATGTCGTCAAAAAATAGGTGAATTCACTACAATTATAAAGCAAAACTAGAAGAAGGAGGATTAATTTTGCAGTTCACGTTAATAGACAAAACGGATCATATACAGCTTCTACGCACTCTGGCTGAAGTATGAAGATAATTTAAAATGGCGCCATACTGCGATACGAGACATAGACCTGCTTATCTTGCCGTATCAGATCACTGCTAAACTGACGCTTACGCTCATTCAGCATCACTTCAATCCGTGCTTTAAAGAACTGGGACTTTACGCCCAATAGTGTGGCAAACTGGTTACGATTTTCAGCAGCTATCTGATCAAAAGGAGCAACTTGCCAAAGTTCAGATACATTAGCAAAGTGCTCCTGTTTACCAAATTTAAGATCCAAAGCTTGTTGCACAGCATTCACATCCAGCTTGTCATCCAGACTTGCCAGCAAAGCCGCTGGTGCCGTATTGATATTCACTTGCGTATCCTTTAGCGGGGCTGCCGTTACGTATGGTAGCAGCAGTTTATAGCGGTTCTCTTCAAAACCTCGTACCAGCTTGAGTTGTTCTATACTATGAAAATTGGCATTGGGTGGCAATGCAGCATTTGGCAAACCTCGATAATGAATGGATTCTGCTCCCATAGCACCAATTGGCAGTTCATCTTGATCCTGCCAGTCAATCACTGCTTCACTTAATTGTTCCGGTAATCCAACCCGTTTCAAAATCAGTTCAAACCATTTTTTCGCCGGTTCATTTACGGTTCCATCTTCAGCCACCAGACTGTTCAGATTAAACTTGCCCGACTCATCCTCTAGCCTGCCAGCAATATAGCCATCATCCACAGGAAAAGGAGGCATCTGTTGTGCCCAGGTTTCGTTCAGATGATCAATATCAGCGGCATTTTCAGCATCATCTACAAGCAATTCGGAAAAGAAGGCTTCAGCACTTTTGGCATACATCAAGGACTGATTCTGGCGCATCAGATAAGCTGTACTTTCCGCAGTCGCAGCCTGACGTTTAGCAATCGTTGCCGCCAGGATGGTTGCCAGTGCAACCATCACCAGAATGGTTATTAATGCGATACCCTGTTGCTGCTTCATACTTCGATCCTATGAGCTGCCTATATTATTGGTATTATTTGACAGATAATCTGTGTTCAGCAGACTGAACAACCATTCATATTGCACACCCTGTACAGTCAGATTGATCTTGATACCTTTCGGTAAAAGCTGCTTGTTTTCAGTACGATTTAAATCTAGTCCACTTTCCGGCCATTGTGTGATTTCATTTGGATTCAGTGCAGTAATTTGAAACTGTTCTACATCGCTCAGCAATATGCTCGATTCCGGTTGATCGCGTCCGGTCTGGTTCAGGTTCCTGAATTTAAGCCGATAGACTTTTTGCTCATCCGCCCGATATTGATATTCTACCCGCTCATCCGGTGCAATGCCTTGTTCCAGTGGATCCGTAACACCAGTCTTACTAAAATTAAAACGACCATCTTGCAATACTAAAGCTGGCTGGATATCACCATTTACATTTGCGGTTAAGGGTACTGTTTGCACCATATCACGCAGAATCTGCTGATAGCCTTGCTGTAATTGATTTAACTTTTGTTCATGAAGGGTATTTTGATCGCGCGTGACCCGGATATGATCAAAGACCTGCCATCCTAATGCAGACAATACGGCAAAGATCGCAATCGCAACCAGCAGCTCAACCAGGGTAAATCCATTTTTTTTCATTGTATCTGATTCACCCGATGATTAAAAAACACCAGACTACTGACACCAGATTCCAGTTGCCCAGTATCAGCATCGACAATACCGACCTGAATATCAACACGCTGTACATTTGGGCTAATAGTTGGTTCAGATTTCTTATCAATCTGCCAGGACTCACCCTGCTGGGTAATCTGCCGGGATGAAGTTCCTGTTAGCCATTCCTGATTGATTTCCATTTGTGCTGCTTCATTTAAAGCAACAAACTGAGCTTTGGTGCGTAAGATGGCATGGGAAGTCGACTGGGTATATTGCATTGCCACCTTAGTCAGTGCCATGGCTGCGGTAGCAAAGATTGCCAGTGCGACCATGACTTCCAGCAAAGTAAAACCTGAGGCACGATTAAGTCGAGTAACACTCGACCTGAGCGGCATCGTCGCGCAAGAAAGTCCGAAAGCTATGCTTGAGGAGCAGCGATAAACAAAACAACATTTCGTTCGAGCGCAAGATGACGAACTCTGTTCGGAGTGCATACGATTAAATCGAGCAATACTCGACTTGAGCGGCATTGTCGCACAAGAAAGTCCGAAAGCTGTGCTTGAGGAACTGCGATGAGTGTAATGCTGCTTCACCGCTGTGTAAGATAAAGAGCTATGCTCGAGGTACACATAATGAAATTGATCAGCACTCGCCTTAAATGACTTGATTGCATCAGCTCCAGCACTCTGCTTGAAATATTTAAATTTCATTGATTTTACCCAGGTGGTCGATTTCAATCGCAGAACCGACTTCATTATTATCAAGATAAAACTGAATCCGTACCGGTTTCACTTCCCCATTGCCGAGCCAAATCAATTTTGGCGCATCCTGCATAGTCAAATCCCGGTTTTGTGCATTTTCATAACGCTGGTCCAAGGGCTGAACCTGCAAAGATACTTTATCTGGCAAAGCTTGGGTCTTAAATTCAGTATAGTGAATCCATTTCTGTGATGTGCTACTTAAGCTAAAATCAGTATTGGCAGAATTTTTTTGATATTCCACCACAGTGTATTGAAATGGGCTGACATCCGTTGCCGGCTGGGTCTGCAAGGCGAGCACCCGAGCCTGATCATTCGCTTCACGTAAAATACGTTGTAAATCCAGCATAAACACTTCACGTGCCTGCATCGCTTTACGCTGATCTACCCCACCTATATTCAGCATCACCAGAGATGCTAGAATTCCCATAATGACAATCACCACCATCAATTCAATGAGTGTAAAACCACGATTTGATGATAGAGACTGGATTTTCATGGAATGCCTTTAAGCAAACTGCTCAACCGAATTAATTTTTTTGGGTAAAGCCAGAGCCTGGTCGATATAGGCCACACGTAAAGTATCACGAGAACCAAGGTAACGCTGATAGAAACTGGAGTTCAGGATTGCAGCTGCACCATGAGTTAGCGACCAGATCGAAGCAAGATAATCACGTACTGGCATACTGCTTTGAATTGATTCCAGATAGCTTTCTGTCATGCGAATAATCAGACGTAAACGCTGTTTCCGGATCTGGTAAAGCTCAGTAAATAATTGCTGAATACCCACCCCAGTCGTCGATAAGCGCTCCTCAATCTGATGAAACAGTACCGTACGCTCCGGATGATGCAGATGATGCAACATGAAGAAAGCCAAATGTTCTGGAAAAGCCTTTTCCGCATCCTGGATCATTTCCAGCAGCATACGTTCATTACGGATAATGAGCAGCATGTACAGCTCATCTTTGCTTTGGAAATGTTTATAGAGTGTGCCTTTAGCCAAATCCAGTTCTGCAGCCAACGCATCTAGCGTCATACCGGCTTCACCATTTTCAAGTAGCAGCTGTTCTGCCACTTGAAAAATCAAGGTTTCTCTTGCTCGAAACTGAGCCTGACGATCCATCTTCACCCTATAACTCTCTTCTGCTCTTATTTAATTCGTATTACTTAAAACTTAGAAGATTTTCAAAATTCTGCATTGTGATTGCAGCCATTTCTTCCAAGCTCTTATCATATACATCACATAAGGCTTTGGCTACAAATGGAACGTATTTCGGTTCATTTGATTTACCCCGATAAGGCACGGGTGCCAGATAAGGACTATCTGTCTCTATCAACACGCGATCCAGTGGAACCTGTTTTGCCACATCACGTAAATCCTGCGCATTTTTGAAAGAAACAATGCCTGAGAAAGAGACATAATAACCACAGTCAAGAACTGCTTTGGCTGTTTCCCAGTCTTCGGTAAAACAGTGCAAGATGCCATGTGTAGATTTTTCAGCGCGAATGATATCTACTGTGTCATGCTTGGCTGAACGGGTGTGGACCACCACCGGTTTTTTCACGACTTGTGAAGCATGGATGTGGCGTGCAAAACATTCTTTCTGTTCTTGGATAAAATCAGTGCTATGGAAATAATCTAGACCTGTTTCACCTAAAGCCCAAACTTTTTCTGGCTGTGCCAGCTCAACCAGATAATCCGTAGTTGCGCGTGCCATGGTTGCAGCATCTTCACAAGGATGCACACCTACGGTATAGCCTACATCAGCATGTCGCGCCGCAATCTTGGCCAGTTCGATATGATCATCAAGATCTACCGAAATACTCATAAACCTGGAAACACCCGCTTCACGTGCCTGTGCCAATGCTAGATCCAGATCACCGCTGTAAGGCGTTAGGTCGAGTAAAGTTAAATGACAATGCGTATCTACAAACACGGTGTAGTCCTTTTCAGCAGGGAGAATCTACATAGTGTAGCTTCTACGCCCTGCAGATTTAAGCCCCGTAATCAGTCGTTCGGCCTCATTTTTAAAGAAAACGCCTTTATCACCGCTTAACTGGATACCAAAACCTTGTGGTTTAATGCCATTTTGTTTTTGTGATACCCAGATGACTTTACCGGTTAAAGGAATTTTTTGTGATTGTTCAGGTAAAGTCGTCAGGACGAAAACCTCATCTCCGAGCTTTACTGTCTGATTGGAAGGAATAAAAAGACCACCGCCTGCAACAAATGGCATATAACTGGCAAATAGAGTTTCAATATCAGGAATATTCGCCTGAATAATACCCCCCATACGTGATTGCATATTCTTCTCCTTCTTCGTTAAAGATTCATCAGTCGAATACAGAGCTGGTCCAGAACCAGATTGCTTTGTACATTCTGTTCCAGATACTGCTTGGACTGCTGAAATTCCCCGTAAATATCAAAAAGCTGTTCTAATGAATAATATTCAGCCAATACCTCAAATTCCAAATCGATGTTTTTAATGGCCTGATTTAGCTTGACACAAATCAAATCCGACAACAAGTATTCAAACATCTGCCCAAAATCATTAAAACTTAGGCTTTTGTTCCATCGCGTCGCAATTGCGATCGGCATATTTTTTTCTATGACCAGTTTTTTCCAGTCTTGCAAAAAATCCTGACGCATCGGCATCCAGGCACTCTGAGCCACTTCAATCGCCTGTAACGGCATCTGATTGGCCAGATTCATTAATAATTGCTGTTGGGAAGATCCTGCATCTGGTAAATATTCATTTAAATAATTTGTGGCCTGATCTGATGTAATGCGATCCAAAGCAAAATGCTGTAAACGGCTGCGAATTGTCGCGGGTAATTTTAAGTAATGATCAGCCAGCAGAATAATGACAATATTTTCACCCGGCTCTTCCAGGGTTTTCAGCAAAGCATTGGAAGAGGCAATATTCAGTGCTTCAGCAGGCTCTATGACAATAACACGCCAACCATCAACAGTTTGCTGCACAAATGGCAATAAATCCCGGATCTTTTCAATCTTGATTTTGGCATTCTGTTTTTTGTTTTCTTCATCGGTACTGATATAAACATAATTGGGATGAGTATCTGCTTTAAGCCACTGACAACTGCCACATTCACCACATGGCAAATTGCGCACATGACGATTTTGACATAGTACCCATGCCAGAAATTGCTGGGTAAAAGCTTCCTTACCACAGCCCTTTTTGCCATAAAACAGTAGTCCATGCCCAAGC
>NZ_DFRO01000046.1:70859-83736 GCF_002381195.1 Acinetobacter sp. UBA3461
ATTTGTGCGGTGGCATCAAGCGGCATGCTAAATTCTCAAATTAGGCGAATACAGATGGATCAAGCTGGTTCAGACGATCCAGATCCTGCTGGGTATCTACACCAGGGGGCAAACTCACTTCAGCAACAGAGATGGCAATACGGTGACCATTTTCCAGCACACGCAACTGTTCTAAAGATTCCAGCTTTTCCAGAACGCCCATTTCCCAAGTTACATATTCCTGAAGCAACTTCACCCGATAAGCATACAGCCCCAAATGGCGATAGGCTTGATCATGCAGTTTCTGCTCAGCTTGTTTTGCTCTATCACGGTCATAAGGAATCGTTGCACGGCTAAAATACAGCGCCTGATTGTGCTTTGATATCACCACTTTTACGATACTGTCACGCTGAAATTCTTCAAGCTGATGAATCGGCTCACAAAGTGTCGACATAGACGATTCTGGCTGATCGACCAGTAGCTGAGCCACCTGCTGAACCAGTTGCGCAGGTAATAACGGTTCATCGCCTTGGACATTAACGATAATATCATCACTTGCCCAACCTTTAATTTTTGCTACTTCACTTAGGCGGTCGGTTCCCGATGGATGATCAGGTGAAGTAATGACAACATCCACACCTTCAGCACGACATACTGCTGCAATATGTTCATCATCCGTCGCCACACATAGATCATCAAAACCTTCTACTTTACGCGCCTGATCAACCACACGCAGAATCATTGGACGACCATGAATCTCTAATAAAGGTTTACCCGGCAGACGTGAGCTGGCAAAGCGTGCAGGAATAACAATGTGTTTCATAATGAATAAACCTTAAGAAATAGAAATACCGTATTCACCAAGTTGTTGCTGCAAGGTCGCATAACAGGCCGGCGATAATATTGCCTCAACAGGCACCACCCAGATATCACGATTAAATTCCGGATTCTGTTTGAGTAAAGCCATAATCTTTACTGCATCTTTTTCAGTGGTAATGATCGGATAATTATCTTCAAACTGCAGATCTTCAATTTCATAGTCATGATGATCCGGAAACTCATGGCACTGGAATTGCTGAATACCCAAGCTCTCCAAGGTCTGATAGAAACGCTGTGGAAAACCAATCCCGACGACGGCATAAAAAGGTAAGTTCGGATCAAAAGTCTGCGACCCTGCCCGATTGAGTAAATACGGCTGTGAGGGAGCCAAATGCATATGCAAGTCAGATTGCGGATGAGCCGTATGCTCAATTACAGTACCGGTTTCTAGACGTTCAACCGGCTCACGTAAATAACCTTCAGGTAAAAGTTTCTGATTGCCCAAACCACGATTATTATCTAGTACGATCCACTCAATCTGACGATTCAAAGCCCAGTGCTGCAAACCATCATCACAAATAATCAAATCCAGATCATGTTTGGACAATAGCAGCTCTATACTCTGCTGACGATTAGGACCAACAGCCATCGGTACACCCGTCGACTGAACAATCAGTGCGGGTTCATCCCCCACACTTTCTGCGGTCGCCTGCGTATCGACATAGCAAGGAAATGGACCTTTACCTCCATAACCCCGGCTGATCACACCAACCCGGACATTTTGTTTTTCTAGATATTCAACCAAATGGATCAGTAATGGAGTTTTCCCACTCCCACCCACAGTGATATTACCAATCACCATCACAGGTACAGGTGCGGTATAACTTGCTTTAAAACCTTTATCATATAAGGCTTTATTTAAGCTAAATCCGATCTGGTACAGCCATGACAATGGCCGAAATACAATGAGCCATTTAGCCTGTGTATTCCAGGCATCCTGAATGACCTGTGCCAGTGACATACTTATTGTTCCTCGAAGTTGCGTTGATGCAACTGGTAATAAGCACCTTTGCGGTTGATCAATTCCTGATGGGTTCCCTGCTCCAGAATGCGACCTTGATCCATGACAACAATACTGTCGGCATTCTCAATCGTAGATAAACGGTGAGCAATAACGATAGTGGTACGATCCTGCATTGCCGCATCAAAAGCACGCTGAATGAAGTATTCAGATTCATTATCCAGCGCACTGGTTGCTTCATCCAGAATTAAAATTGGTGCATTTTTCAGAATAGCACGCGCAATCGCAATACGCTGGCGCTGACCGCCAGACAGATTCAGACCTTGTGCGCCCAGCTCAGTATCATAACCATTTGGCAAAGCCATAATAAAGTCATGGGCATAAGCAGCTTTAGCCGCGGCAATAATATCTTCTTCTGCAGCATCTTCCAGCTGACCATAAGCAATGTTTTCACGCACGGTACGGTTAAACAGCACCACCTGCTGGTTTACCATCGAGATCTGGGTACGCAGAGCATTCAGCTCAAAATCTTTAATGTCTTTGCCATCAAACAGGATTTGACCAGAGCTTGCTTCCTGATAGCGCATTAAAAGGTTCACCAATGAAGTTTTACCTGCACCTGAGCGACCTACTAATGCCACTGTTTGTCCAGCTTTTACATCAAGATTCAGATCGGTTAATGCCTGATACCCATCAGAATAAGTCAAATTCACATTTTTCAGCTGGATATTGCCTTTTAAAGTATCTTTAAAAGTACCTGCATTTTTTTCTTCCGGCATATCCAGTAATTCAAACACTGAATAAGCTGCCGCCATACCACGCTGAATTTTTTCATTGACTTCGGTGAGTGCCTTGATCGGTTTGGACAACATGCCTGCCACGGTAATATAAGCGACAAATTCACCAGCAGTCGTATCACGCAAGATTTCCGGGCGCAAAGCCAGAAACATGACAATACTCAACGCAATAGACATAATGAACTGTACGATCGGGCTATTGAGTTCTTTCACTACAACCATTTTCAAGCCACGACGCAAGTTCTCTAGAGAGTGTTTTCTAAAACGTTCCTGCTCGTACGTTTGACCACCAAAGGCTTTTACCACCATATTGGCATTTACAGATTCCTGTACCACATGGTTCACATCCCCCATGGTGTTCTGCACTTGCTTGGACAGCTTACGCATACGCTGTGCAGCTTTGCGAATAAGCAGACCAATGATCGGTGCAAAAATCAGAATAATTAACGTTAAACGCCAGTTTGTATAAAGCAGATAACCAATCAGCGCGATTGTGATTAAACCTTGCTGCACAATCACTTTAAGTGAATCACTTGAGGCAGCAGTCAGCTGCTCAACGTTATACATGATTTTAGCAGTAATATGACCACTGGTATTATCCAGAAAATATTGCGAAGGCAGACGCATCAGCTTGGCAAAGACTTCCTGACGAATATTAAAGACCAGATTTCGGGAAATGACTGCAGTAAAATAGCCACCCAAAAACAAACCTACACCGCGGAAAAAGATCAGCAAGACCACCAGAAACGGGAAGATCGTTGTAAAACCCTGATCACGAGTCTGAATCGCTTCAATAATATATTCCAGCAACTTGGCAACGGAGACTTCTGTTGCAGCATTGATGGCAAAACCCAGGATAACCAGTAAGGCCAATCCCCAAAATTGTTTTAAATAACTGAGAAGACGTAAATAGACTTTTAAATCTTGCTTCACTAATAACCTCGGGTAGGTACTTTCGTACTGATGTTGATGTTCACAAAGCCAAGTTGCCCTGCAACATCCATAACGCGAATCACATCCTGATGTGCTGCTTTTGCATCAGCAGCAATCACGAACATTAAATCACGTCGTTCGTTAGAAATCTGTTTAATTGCGGTATTTAAATCAGCCACTTCTTTGCTCGCCAGTGACTGCCCATTCACTGCATAGTGCCCATTTGCATCCACAGTGACTTCAACCTTTTGATCAAAGTTTTTCGGTGGAACTCCTTGCGCGTCTGGCAAGGTCAAATTCATACGGCTGAGTTGACTGAAAGTCGTAGAAAGCAATAGAAATACCAAGATAAATAACAGACAGTCAATCATCGGAGTGAGGTTGATATGAACATCTTCAACCTGATTGCGTTTGAATTTCATGACTCACCTCAGCTCGCCTTCTGAAGACTTTCATCCGCTTCTGAAGCATGCGAATAAAACAGGTCAGCATGAAATAAAGTCGCCTGCTGCTCCAGCTCGGCCACATATTCCTGTACCAGACGCTGGAAATAACGATGTGCAAATAAGGCAGGGATCGCGATCAGCATCCCGGCAGCTGTCGTAATTAACGCCTTGGAAATCCCCGGCATCATCAGCACTGGGTCGCTGGTAGTACCCACGTCAATCATAAGAAAAGATTCAATAATTCCGATCACTGTACCGAGCAAACCCAGCAAAGGTGCAACTGCACTTAAAGTTCCCAAAAAATTAATATTTCTTTCCAGATAACCAATTTCCTGCGAAGCAACGACTTCCATCTGGGCACGTGCATATTGCTCGGTCTGTTGCTGGCTGGCAGCACCTGCTGCAAAAACACGGCCTAATGTACTCCCTTGCAGGGATTTATCTACATTTAGTTTTTGCATCACCTGATTGGCATTTTGCCCGGGACCCATCAAAAGCGCTTTAGGTAATATCAGGCTCTTTTTCAGGCGAATAAATCGCTCTAACGAGATGGCCACCATGAAAATCGAACATAATACGAGGGGTAGCATCAGCCACCCACCTGCTTTTACCAATTCCCACATCTGATTTATCCCCAATCAAGAATCAAGTTTTATTCGTCAT
Organism: Acinetobacter sp. UBA3461; assembly: GCF_002381195.1. NCBI lineage: Bacteria > Pseudomonadati > Pseudomonadota > Gammaproteobacteria > Moraxellales > Moraxellaceae > Acinetobacter > Acinetobacter sp. UBA3461. The sequence continues at coordinate 75,518 of NZ_DFRO01000046.1, forward strand.
CCAGGATCGAAAGAATACCGTCTAGCTCTTCCAGTGAATGATAGCTAATGACCAGTTTGCCTTTGCCCTGCTTGTTATAATCAATTTTTACTTCTGCACTAAAACGTTCTGACAGACGTTGTGTCAGTTGTTGAATATCCGGCGCTACGACTGGCTTTGGTTTATCCTGTTTTGGGGTATTGAAATCACGCACTAATTGCTCAGTCTGGCGTACGGACAGGCTCTTCTCAATTACCATTTCAGCCACTTTCAGCTGGTCTTTGGCTTTCAAAGTCAGGATCGCACGCGCATGCCCCATATCAAGCAGCCCTTGCTGCATAAAGTCTTTGACCTCTTCAGCCAAGGTCAGCAAACGCAGTAAATTACTGACTGTCGTACGCGCCTTGCCTACTGTATCGGCAATCTCCTGATGGCTCAGACCAAATTCTTCATGGAAACGTTGCAGCGCCATCGCCTGATCAATTGGATTCAGATCCTGACGCTGGATATTTTCAATCAAAGCCAGCGCAATTGCCACCTGATCATTCAGATCACGTACAATCGCAGGAACTTCTGTAAGGCCTGCCAATTGTGCTGCACGCCAGCGACGCTCACCCGCAATAATTTCATAAGGATGGCGTTCATCATCTACCGGGCGGATGACGATCGGCTGCATGATGCCATGCTTCTCAATTGAAGCAGCCAGTTCCTGCAAATCCTGTTCATTGATATAGCGACGTGGCTGATATTCACCACGTTTCAGCAGATTCACATCAATCTGTTTCAGCTGGCCATGATCCAGACCTTGTGCTTCAAGTTGTAATTTTTCTTTTTGAATTGACCCCAGTAATGCATCCAAACCACGACCTTTGGCGAGTCCACGTTTCTTCACGGTCATGCTTTACTTCCTTTTTTCACTTTGCTTTTCTTTAACATTTCAGCCGCCAGATTGAGGTAAGCAACTGCACCCTTGGAACTTTTTTCAAAATAAATCACTGGCAAACCATGTGCTGGTGCTTCAGCCAGACGGATATTACGTGGAATTACGGTGTCGTAAAGTTTCTTGCCAAAATATTGTTGTAATTCTTCAGAGACATCACGTGTCAGTGCATTACGCGCATCATACATGGTACGTAATACACCCACGATTTGTAGATCAGGATTTAAAGCCTGCTGAATCCGGTCAATGGTCTGAGTCAAATCAGCCAATCCTTCTAATGCATAATACTCACATTGCATTGGAATAATCACGCCATCGACGGCAGCCAAGGCATTTACGGTAATCAAGCTTAAACTTGGTGCACAATCTACAATAATATAATCAAATGATTTTTCAATTTCCTGCAGGGCATCACGCAGAATAAATTCACGGCCTTCCTGTTCGGCAATTGCCAGCTCTACACCAGCCAGATCACGGTTGGCGCCTAATACTTTATATCCAACTTCCGCCTTAGTAATTGCCGTTTCAATCGGCACTTCACCAAGCAACACATCTGTTACTGAATAAAGTAAGTCATTTTTCTGAATTCCCGAGCCCATCGTAGCATTACCTTGTGAATCCATATCCACAAGCAGCACACGTTTTTTTAATACTGCGAGAGATGCCGCCAAATTTACTGCGGTTGTGGTTTTGCCAACGCCACCCTTCTGGTTTGCAATCGCAATAATTTGTGCCATGTTGACCCCAATTCCTTTGAAAATCTTAAATACGTTTTAATAAAAGTAAATGACGTTGTTCGTCTAAGCGCGGAACTTTTAGTTCAATAATCTCACAACTGAATTCATCTTTTAAAACACTAACTTCATCTTGTGGAATCAGACCTTTCATGGACGCAATAATACTTTGCTCATGCATATAAGGTTTCGATGCGTCTACAAAATCGGTCAATGATGCAAAGGCACGACTGGTAATCACATCAAACTGACCGAGTTCATTAATACTGTCTTCATTTTCAACGCGTGTTTGCACCGCAATCACATTTTTTAGCTTCAGGTCAGCAATAAACTGCTTCAGGAAACGGATTTTCTTGCCATTTGAATCTAATAGTACGCAGTTACGTTCCGGCTGACATAATGCAATGATCATGCCCGGCATCCCGCCGCCGGTACCAATATCGAGCAGTCGGCCAGGTGGCAGATCCTTTAAAATGCTTAAGCTGTCTAGCAGATGCTTGACCAGCATTTCTTTCGGGTCACGAATGGCAGTCAGATTGTATGCCTTATTCCACAGCACCAAAGCGTCCTGGTACTTGAGTAATAAATTTAAAGTTTCATCACTCAATGCTAAACCTAAAGCCTGGCTACCCTGCTTTAATTCCTGAAAAAACGTATGCATAAACAATTAACGCTCGAAAAAATTAGAAGAAAGTATACCGCTTTCTCTATATTGGCACAGTAGGGAGTGCTTAGTGAATATTCACTTAAGCATATTTCCCTTCACGAATTTCAGCATCCAGTGCAGCTAAACGCTCTGGCGTCCCTACATCAACCCAATTACCCGTCAGCTTTGATGCGGCAACCTGATTTGCCAGCATCACCTCTTTGAGTAATGGCGCCAGTGGACGCTTACCTGCTTCCAGACCTACAAACATTTTTGGATCAATCAAAGAGACACCACTAAAGGTCAGATTTTCACCCTGAACATTCTGGTCAAAGGTATAAGCTTTACCTTCAGCCAGGCTAAAATCACCTTGTGGGTGCTGAGGTGGATTTTGCACCAACACCAGATGTGCCAGGTTTTCACCCAGCTCCACTGTCAATAATGGCGCAAAATCCATGGTGGTCCAGACATCACCATTCACCAGAATAAAAGGCTGATCCCCTAATAAAGGCAAAGCGTTGATAATACCACCAGCAGTTTCCAGCCCCTCACCTTCATGTGACCATAAAATCTTGACACCAAACTGCGAACCATCATCCAAAGCTTCCACAAGCTTTTCACCGAGCCATGCAGTATTGATGACAATTTCATTGACACCGATCGCCGCCAGCTTTTCGATATGCCAGACGATCAGAGGCTTGTCACCTACTTCTAAGAGTGGCTTTGGTGTATGCAGCGTTAAAGGGCGCATGCGATTACCTAGGCCTGCAGCCAGAATCATCGCTTTCATTTATGCAGCCACCTCATATGAACCATATTTTTCTTCAAAAGCTAGCAATACGCGCTCATTGATAAATTGCATAAACGGCTGCAATTCTGCATAAGGTTTACTTTCTTCCAGCAGATACCACATCACACGCGGCAAATCTTTCAAATATCCCGATTTACCATCACGTTCAAACAGGCGCACAAAAATACCTAAAATCTTGATATGACGTTGAATGGCCATCATGTCGGCATCTTTCTTGAACTGTCCAAAATCACGACCCTCTTTGGCAGAAGCCGGCAATAAATTGTAGAAAGTTTCAAACCAGCGATAGACACGGTCAGCATTCCACTGTACATAGGCATCGCGGGTAATCGAGATCAGGTCATAAGTATCCGCACCAATGACTGCATCCTGAAAATCGATCACGCCCAGATCTGTTTCACCTGCAATCTGCATCAGGTTACGGCTATGGAAATCACGGTGCACAATCACTTGAGGTTGAGCTAATGCTGCATTCGCCAGAATGGCAAAGGTGCGCTTAATCAGCGTACTTTCTGCTGCGGTCGGAATGACTTTTAAAGCGGGCAACATCCAGTCAGTTAACAATTCCATTTCCGAGATCAGTTTCTCATAAGAATACTCAGGGAAATGACCTTGGCCTTGAATAGACTGTAACTGAACTAACTGTTTAAAACTCTGCTCATAATAAGCATCGACAGTGTCGTTATTGAGCAGATCAGACAGCATTACATTGCCGAAATCTTCGAGCAGTAATAGACCATTTTCCAGATCCTTCGCCACAATGTGCGGCACGCGAACACCATTCGCATCAAAAAATTCATCTATCGTCACAAAAGGCACACAATCTTCTTTTTCTGGTGGTGCATCCATTAGCATAAATGTTTTATTATTCAGTTTGATTCGTGCATAACGACGAAAACTGGCATCGCCTGCTAAAAAATGAGTTTCAAATTGATCTGAACCGAGTACAGAAGCAATCCAAGATTGTATCAATTGTTCGCGTTGAGTATTCATTTGCAATAAATTCTAGTACAGGCTGAGTTTTTAAAGTGCTAAGTGTAGCTACTTATCAACTTTTTCTCTATGATGCGACAATAATTAATTGCGATAAAAGCATGATTGGTTAATGAGACAAATGAAGCATCAGTTTAAATATAATCCTTTAGCGACTGCGATCTTAACTTTGTTATGTGGTAGCTCAATTTCAAGCTATGCTGCAGAAAATGACTCATCCAATAGCAACAATCAGCAGCTTAAACAAAGCTTACAGGAAACCTATCCTGGTGAAGCATTTTTCTCTCAATATTATGTTGACAAATCCACGCCTGAAGCACAACAACGACAGGGACAGTATTTAAGTTCTGCCTATTGTCAAGGCACCTGGATTACTCCGGTTTCACCTGAAGTTGAAGCAGTTGCTCCAGATCAAGCGACTTCTACCGTTACTGCTGACTATGGCCACTATAATCCGAATGGCGATTCTTACTTAGAAGGCAATGTCATCATTGATCAGCAAGGTCGTCAGATTCGTGCAGATCAAGTGACCATTGACCAGACCCAGACCTACGCAAAAGCTCAAGGTCGAGTACAGCTGGCACAAGCAGGTCTGCTCTCACAAAGTGATGACATTAATTACAACCTAAAAACCCAACAAGGCGACTTAAATAACAGCTTTTATATTGCAGAAGAACAACATGCGCATGGACGTGCAGAAAAGATCGCCAGAACCTCCACTGAAACAGTTGAACTGGAAAATGCGACCTATACTACTTGCCCACCTGAACAGAAGCCAACCTGGAAAATTCAGGCAGATCGTATCAAGTTAAATCAGGAAACTGGGCGTGGTGAAACTCGTAATACCAAAATATACGTTAAAGATGTGCCTGTTCTTGCAGTACCTTATTTTAACTTCCCGATTGATGATCGTCGCACCACCGGGATTCTGACCCCTAGTTTTGGTTTTACCAATGATGGTGGCTTAGAACTGGGCGTTCCAGTATATTTAAATCTAGCACCAAATTATGATGCTACCATTACACCACGTTATATCGCTGACCGTGGTGCAATGCTGGATGGTCAGTTCCGTTATTTAACCGAGAACTTTGGCTATGGTCAAATCTGGGGGGGCATTTTACCTTCAGATCGTAGCTATGATGATCAAGACCGTAAAGACCTGCATTTCCGTCATGACTGGCAGATTAACGAGCAGTTCTCAACCAATCTTGAATATAACTATGCATCAGATAAAGATTTCTTCTCAGATCTCAATAATAACCCAAATTCTAAAACTGATCTGAATTTACGTCGTGCTTGGGAAATTAACTATAAAAATGGTATTCCAGGCTTGAAAGCACAGTTAAAAGTAGAAGATTTCCAGACCCTAGACCCAGAAGTTGCAGATGAAGACCGTCCTTATGCGCGTTTGCCACAATTCCTAGTCAACTATAAAACGGGCAACCCGCTCGGTTGGCAATTCGAAGCCAATCACGATACTGCCTATTTCAAAAAAGATGTTAATAATATAAATCCAGCTACAGGCAGTTACGAACCGAGTGGTACACGTATCTATAACGATCTAGCAGTTCGCTATAATCATCGAACACCTGGTTTATTCCTGCTTCCTCAATTGTCCTTGCGCAACATTAATACCTTCTATGACAAGGACACGATTGATCTTTTAGACCAGAACCAAACTAATTCTTCAAGTGAAGATAAATCTATTGTAGTGCCAGAATTCACTCTCGATGCTGGTTTGATTTTTGAAAAAGAAGGACGCTATTTACAGACACTAACACCTCGTCTGTTTTATGCTTACGCACCTTACGAGAATCAAGAAGATCAGCCAAATTTTGACTCAGTGAATGCTTCGATCAGCTATGATCAGCTATTCAGCCCACGTCGTTTCTATGGTCATGACCGTTTAGAAGACAATAACTTTGCATCCGTAGGCTTAAGCTACAGCCTGTTCAATGATGTTGGTTTAGAACGCCTGCGTGCCAGTATAGGCCAAAGTTTCTTCTTCGAAGACCGTCGCGTGACTTTAGAACGGGATATTGATGAATATGACCGTGAAACGCATACTGGTCCTGTAATTCAACTATCCAGCCAGCTTTCCAATAATTTCCATGTCAACTTTAACTCAGCATGGATGTCGAATGGTCAGAATGCACAGCGCGATGTGCAAGCCTATTACACTGGTGAACAAGGTAATCTCTACAATGTAGGCTATTTCTATCGCAAAGAAATTACTGACCGTCAAAAAAGCTATGATCAGGTGGTTGGTTCATTCATTCAGCCTGTTTTCAATAACTGGCGTCTGATTGGTCATGCTCAATACGATCTGGAAAACAACGTTGCACGTGAATATTTACTTGGCGTGAACTATGAGTCATGCTGTTGGGGTGTTTCCGTCTATGGCCGCTCATATTACAATGATCTGGATGACATCAATGAAGCTGGTGTTAAACCAAAACGCATGATCATGGCAGAACTCAGCCTGAGAGGCCTGGGTGGATTCAACAATAAATTGGCATCACTACTGGAAAACCGTATTCTGGGCTTTAATAATATCAATCAGACTTGGACAGAACGTTAATGAAGACAAAACAGTTAAAACATTTTTTTAAAGCAACCACACTTGCGCTATGCCTTTCTGCAGCAATACCTACTTTTGCTGTTGCACAGACCAAGGATGAAGTTGTAGCTGTTGTCGACAATAGCGTGATTCTTCGCAGTGACCTAGATCAAAGCATTGCAGAGATTTCTCATCAACTCGAAAAGCAAAAGAAGCCTGCGCCGTCACAACAAATCCTGCAACAACAAGCTTTGGAACAACTGATTTTGCGTCAGGCTCAACTTGAACAGGTAAAGCGTTATAATGTTCGTCCTGATGAAAAAGCGCTTAATGATGCAGTATTAAAAGTTGCACGCGACTCTGGTTCTTCCAGCCTGGAAGCTTTCCAGCAAAAGCTGGATTCAATTGCACCAAATACTTATGCTGCTCTACGTAACCGTATCGCAGAAGACCTTGCGATTAACCGTTTACGTCAACAGATTGTGACTTCCCGTATCAAAATCAGCGATCAGGATGTGGAAAACTTCCTGAAAACCCCGCAAGGTCAGGCATTACTCGGTAGTCAGGTTCATGTACAACATGTCCGTGTTTCTGGTGACAATACAGCTCAAGTTGCAGCAGAGGTAAAGAAAGAGTTAGAAAGCTCTACCGACCTGAAAGCAATTGAGAAGAAATACTCCAAAAATGGTGTCAAAGTTGAAGCTGCTGACATGGGCTTCCGTAATATTTCAGATATTCCAGATGAGCTCGCATCACGTGTAACCAGCCTTCAGCCTGGTCAAACCTCTGAACTGATTGAAGCCCGCGATGGTGCTCACATTCTTAAGCTGATTGATCGTAAAGCGGGTGAAAAGCGTGCACTCGTACAACAATATCAGACGCGTCATATTCTGATTCAGCCTTCGGAAGTAGTGAGTCCTGAAAATGCCAAACAGATGATTGACAGTCTGTATACCCGCCTAAAAAATGGTGAAGACTTTGCCGTACTGGCGGCTACCTTCTCCAATGATCCTGGTTCAGCACGTGACAGTGGTAGTCTAGGCTGGGTGAATCCAGGTGTGATGGTCCCAGAATTTGAAGAACGTATGAAAAAAACACCTGTGGGCCAAATCAGTGAACCGTTCCAGTCTCAGTTTGGCTGGCATATTCTACAGGTGACAGATACGCGCCAACAGGATATGACTTCAGAATACCAGGAACGTATGGCACGTCAGCTTTTAGGCGAACGTCAGTTTGATACAGAACTGGATAGCTGGTTACGTGAGACCCGCAGTAATGCCTTTGTTGAGATTAAAGATCCACAACTGGACCGTAAAAAGAATTAATATTCAGCATCTTTAAAAAAACCGGCTTTTGGCCGGTTTTTTATTATCTATATAAGACTATTACCATAAAAAAACCTCTCATTTCTGAGAGGTTTTTTAGATTCTTAAATCAGATTAACGGTTGTTTTCGTCATCTTGAGAATCTTCGAATTTTGCATCGTCACTAAAGCCAGCACCTTGACCACCGAAGCCGCCTTGACCACCGAAGCCGCCTTGACCACCGAAGCCGCC
>NZ_DFRO01000046.1:84010-103854 GCF_002381195.1 Acinetobacter sp. UBA3461
ACCACCGAAGCCGCCAGGTTGACCGCCACCGAAGCCACCTTGACCACCGAAGCCGCCAGGTTGGCCGCCACCGAAGCCACCTTGACCACCGAAGCCGCCAGGTTGGCCACCACCAAAGCCACCTTGACCGCCGAAGCCAGCACCTTGAGGACCAGCAGGAGCACCAGCAGGACGTGGGTTACGTGCAGGAACTACGGTAGAAATCGCGTGTTTGTAAACCATTTGGCTTACAGTATTTTTTAATAATACAACGTATTGGTCAAATGATTCGATATGACCTTGTAGTTTGATACCGTTAACCAGGAAGATAGAAACAGGAATACGTTCTTTACGTAGGGAATTCAAGAACGGATCTTGTAAAGTTTGACCTTTAGACATGTTATAACTCCAAAAAATTTTAAAATCAGCGCAAAAAACTATCTTTATTTTTCAATTAAAAATTATAAAAAAGATAGTCTGTAAATTTTGCTTTATCCGTAACAGTTTCGCAAGTCTTCTTGAGCCTGCTGTGCGGTAAAATATGTAGTAAATTTATGCTTATTTTGCAAAGATCTTAACCATGTGTATTGACGTTTAGCCAGTTGTCGTGTTGCAAACAATGCCTTGTCTTCCATTTCTCGCTGTTTTTCAATACTTCGCTCACTGTTTTTTATAAATTCGATCGCCTGACGGTAACCAACGGAACGCATGGATGGAAGATTTTCATCAAAATCGTATTTTTTCATCAAGTTTTCCACTTCATTTAAAAAACCGATTTCCCACATAATTTCTAATCGTTTTTCAATACGCTTGTGTAATTCTACTCGGTCTGGGATCAGCGCGTAATTATGAAAACTGTAACGATATGGTTGATTTTTTGGTTGTTCTGCTTGTAGTTTTGTTATAGCTTGGCCAGTCAGCTTATAAACCTCTAAAGCACGAATAATGCGCTGTTTGTCACTTACTTTAAATTTTTGCCCTGCAATTGGGTCTACCGTACATAATTCCGCATAAACTGCTTCCCACCCTTCCCGTTCGGCTTTTGCTTCAATTTCCGCACGTACCTTATAATCTGCACTGGGTAGATTATCTGATAATCCTTCTAGCAATGCTTTGAAATAAAGCATTGTTCCACCAACCAAAATTGGGGTTTTGCCACGTGCATGCATATCATCAATCAGGCGACAGGCATCTTCGACAAAATTGGCTGCTGAATAGACCTCTAAAGGACTAATAATATCAATCAGATGATGCGGATATTGCTCTAATTCCGCTTTGGTTGGCTTGGCTGTACCAATGTCCATTTCCCGGTAAACCAGTGCAGAATCGACGGAAATCAGCTCAAAATTTCCTTGCTCATAGAGTTCACATGCCAAAGCGGTTTTACCACTTGCAGTTGGTCCCATTAAGTTGATGACCGGCAATTGATTTGACATGTACCACTACTCTCCTCGAGCAAAAAGTTTATCTAGTTGAGCCAGTGGGAAAGCACGCCATGTTGGACGTCCATGATTACACTGGCTGGCAAATTCAGTTTGTTCCATCTGACGCAATAAGGCATTCATTTCAGACAGGCTTAAAATACGGTTTGCACGTACCGCACCATGACAGGCCATGCCCGCCAAGATCTGGTCACGCTTTTGCAACAGGCCTTGCGCCTGATCCGTTGGGTCCAGATCATCCAGTAATTCAGGAATCAAGGCATCAAAATCTGCCTTGTGCAGGATCGCAGGAACTCCGCGCACGATCACCTGTTCATCACCATACTGGTCAATCTCCAGACCAAATCGGGCCAGCTGTTCCTTCAACTCTTCTACACGCATGGCCTGCATACGACTGATAGACACCACCTTAGGAATTAAAAGCTGCTGCGATGTCCAGAACTCCGGTTTATCCCAGGCAGACTTCATTTGCTGCAACACGATACGCTCATGTGCTGCATGCATATCTACAATAATCAGACCTTCTGTGTTTTGTGCAAGGATATAAATCCCATGCAGCTGTGCAATCGCAATGCCTAAAGGATGCTCATCTACTTTGGCCTGCACATGTGTGTGAAAAGACTGCTCAGGGCTCAGCTGCTCAGTTTCAGAGTTTGCTCTAAGTGGTGCCAAATAGCTTTGTAAGGCATTGTTAAGCTGCTGTGAACCACTATAAGGCTTGGTATAATCCTGCAGATAATGCACAGTTTGTGGACGCGATGATTCAAAGTCAGTCAGCACATCTGAAGCTTCAGCTTCTATATATTTATGCGTATTATGAGGATGTAGATGCTGCTGAACTGCATAAGGTTCAGGAGGGGACTGCGGTGCAGCCTGATGCAGGCTAAATTGTTCCTGATAACGCGGCTGAGGCGTAAGTGGTACAGGTTCCTCAGTTTTCATTGCATCAGCTAGATTAGCTGTTGCGGTCTGGAACTGTGCTAGCGTTTCTTTGGCATAATGACGTACAAACTCATGTACTTCACGCTGATTTAGGAAACGGATTTCATGTTTGGTTGGATGTACATTGACATCAATATTTTCCGGATCCACCTCCAGAAACAGCAAATAAGCTGCATGCTGGTGTCCATGCAGAATGCCGTCATACGCCATACGCAATGCATGAGAAATGGTCTTGTCTCTTACGATACGACCATTTACATAGACATATTGCATATCGGCTTGCGCACGCGCATCCGAAGGATGACCGAGCCAGCCAGACAAACGCATGTTGATACTGTCTGCATCCATCCAGTAAGCATTTTCAGTAAATTGGCGCCCCAATAACTGCTGCACACGCTGGAAACGTAATGCTCCACTGTCTGCCACAGGCAGATTCAGCTTGATACTTTCATTATGTTCCAGCACAAAACGGATATCGAAATGGGTCAGTGCCAGACGACGTACAATCTCTTCAATATGACCAAATTCGGTGCCCGGTTTTTTCAGAAATTTACGACGTGCCGGTACATTAAAGAACAGATCCTGCACCCGGATATGGGTACCACGTGAAGTGGCAACTGCCTGAATTTCCTGATGGTCAAAAGCAGTACCATTCACTTCAACCTGATAACCAATGCCATCTTCGCTTTGGCTACTGGTCAAGGTTAGACGCGATACGGCTGCAATCGAAGCCAGTGCCTCACCACGGAAACCCAGACTGGTGATGGCATGCAATTCTTCTGCTGTCTGAATTTTACTGGTGGCATGACGCATGACCGCCAGCGCTAAATCTTCCGGGTGAATTCCTCGACCATTGTCAATAATTTCGATCAGTGTACTACCGCCCTGTTCTACACGAATCACCAGTTCAGTCGCACCAGCATCAATCGAGTTTTCGAGCAGTTCTTTCACTACAGATGCAGGTCGTTCAATCACTTCACCCGCTGCAATCTGGTTCGCCAGTGCAGGATCAAGTGAACGGATACGGCGTACGCTTAAATCATTCGACATGTGGAAATTGCTGCTCCAAAGCCTGCTGTAATACTGAATTTGATGAAGTCAACGTTGCAGTACGAGTCAACTCATCTTCAGATTTAAGAATTTCAATGATCAGATCTGCTTCAGGTATTTCACTACCACCTTTAGACGGCCATTCAAACAAGAATAATGCATTTGGGGTTTCAAGATAATCCCGAATACCCATCAGTTCCAGTTCATAGGGATCATTTAAACGGTACAGGTCAAAGTGGAAAATATCCTTCCCTTGAATATTATAAGGTTCTACCAATGTATAGGTTGGACTTTTGACCGAACCCTGATGACCGAGCTGTTGTAAATAATAGCGCGTTAATGTCGTCTTGCCTGCTCCCAGATCACCGATCAGATAGATCACTCCCGTACTAAAATTCGCGGCCAATACCTTAGCCAGCTGTTGGGTATCTTCTTCATGATTTAAGGTGACGGTAAATGAATAAGGCATATGACTCACGACATGATTCAAAGGAACAAATATGATAGCATCGCCGCAGTTTAAAAGCCTATTCCGCCGCATGAGAAACTGTATTTTTTCATAGCATTTGTTTCCTGAATGAGATCCACTTCCCCATATGAATACTTCTGCTGAATTTATCCCACCGATGATCAACGGCGTCAGTGCCAGCAAAGTTTTCTTGCAACCGTCCACTGCTGCAACAGTCTATGACTATTTATGTACACAGTTTCCGCATATCCAGACCAGTGAATGGCAATCCCGTTTTCAGGAAGGTCTGGTTTATGATGCACAGGGAAATAGCTTAAATCTAAATAGCCCCTTTCAGGCGAATAGCCACTGTTTTTATTATCGCTTTCTGGCACACGAAGTGCATGTTCCTTTCGAACACCAAATCCTGTTCGAAAATGAACATTTTATGGTGATTGATAAACCACATTTTCTGACCATGAGCCCGACCGGACAATATGTACAGGAAACCCTGCTGGTTCGTCTAAAGAAACAGACCGGAATCGAACATCTCACTCCGATTCACCGACTGGATCGGGAGACGGCTGGCGTAGTGCTTATCTCTAAAAATGTAGCATCGCGTGGACTTTATCAGCAGTTGTTTGCTACACGCCAAGTACAGAAAACCTATCATGCGATTGCAGGTTATCGTGAAGAACTTCGCTTTCCGCAAATTGTGCGTTTACGCATGGATAAAGGTCAGCCTTTCTATACTATGCAGGTTTTAGAAGGTGAGCCTAATAGTGAAACCGAAATCACCTTATTAGAACAGCAAGATCATTTAGCCAAATACGAACTGAAACCGCATACTGGCAAGCAGCACCAATTACGTGTGCACTTAAACTTTTTGGGTATACCGATTCTGAATGATCCGTTTTATCCTAGTGTTGCACATAAAGCAGATAATGATTTTTCTGCGCCCTTACAGTTATTGGCCAAATATATCCAGTTCATTGACCCTATTACCCAGCAATTGATGCAGTTTTCTTCCGAGCAAGTACTAACATTGTAATGCAGCTGTCATTACGATTTATTTTCAGAATTGATTCGTATAAGGATTGTATTTCAAATGTAATGGATTAAAATGAATGCGAAAAGTTAAGTATTTTAAAGTCTTGAATATATTATGAGAAAAACTGAAGTCTACCAAATACGCCTGGATTCTCAAGAAAAGAAACAAGCCTTTGCCGTATTTAAGCAATTGGGAATTACACCAGCTCAAGCAGTCCGCTTGTTTTTCAAACAGGTAGTGCTGACTAAATCTATCCCCTTCTCCATTGAAAATCAGAATATCAACTTAGAACAATTAATCAAGCTGCGCAAACTGAAGCAAAGTGAATCCAAACCTGTAACCGCCGGCCTGATTGCAGACACTGCAGAACAGGAAGCATTGGATCTACATGCTGATGATGATCATTTTGATTTATTTGAAGAACTGAATGCCATTTTAGGCGAAAGTGACAAAATTTAACACTGTCGCATTTTCAAACAATTTCATACGCTACACCTCCCCCAAATTTCGTTATGCTCCATGAATACATAATAATAAGACATGGAGTAAGGAATGCTTGTTCGACGTGCTCAGGTGGAAGACCTGCAACAGCTTTCAGTTTTATTTGATGAATATCGCCAGTTTTATGGAGCTTCCTCAAATCAGGAACTTTCTTATCAGTTTCTAAAACAGCGATTTGAAGACCAGCAAACAGTGATTTTTATCAACACCAAGGATGATATTTTTACCGGATTTATTCTGCTTTATTTAAGATTTTCCTCAGTAGCTTGTTCAAAGTTTTATGTGCTGGATGATGTGTATATCACTCCACTGTATCGCCGTCATGGCGCTGCACGACAACTGATTGATACCGCTATTTTATTTGCCCGACATGAAAATGCACTGCGTATTAGCCTGGATACCCAGAAAAACAACCACCAATCGCATAAACTCTATGAATCAATGGGATTTATGCGAGATGATGAATTTGTCACTTTTCATTGTTTTCTCAAGTAAATCCAGCGCTTTATTCCGCACGGTATTTAGCTTGAATCACTTGATCTTCAGTTAAATAAATCCACTCACCTTCTGGCAAATCATTCAAAGTCAATTGACCTATTTGAGCCCGATGTAGTTTTTCAACTTTATTCCCCACAGCTGCCAGCATACGTTTCACCTGATGATAAACACCTTGATGAACCGCCATTTGCAAGCGCTTTTCTTCAAGACGAATGACATCTGTAGCAGCATACATACCTTTTTCATTACGTAGCTCAACACCTTGTTCTAGCTGCTTGATCTGCTCATCCGTAACAGGGTCTGCGGTATGCATCTGGTAAACCTTGGCAACATGCTTTTTAGGATGAGTTAATGCCTGCAAAAATTGACCATCATCAGTCAGTAACAGCAAGCCTGTTGTATCCTGGTCTAAACGACCTACACACTGGATTCCACGATTCATGAGCAAGTCATCAAACAACTCAAAGACACTAAAATGATGGGTTGCCTGATGCGAACACTCATAACCTCGTGGCTTGTTTAAGGCAATATAGACTTTTTCCCGATATTGATAGATTTCGTCATACACATTGAACTCTAGCTGATCCAAATCAAGTTTATGCTTTGGATTATCAATGATTTCACCCTGGATGCTCACAGCGCCATTCTTGATCAGTTGCTGGCAATACTTACGCGAGCCAAAACCTTGTGACTGCAACATTTTTTCCAGAAGCATAAACTTCAATCTCTGATATTTCATTCAAGCTCTATTCTATACCGAAACCGTGCACTCTGGATTCAGCTTTATATAAGGTTAGTTTCGATTACTGAAAATGGCTACAATAGCGTGATTATTCTCTCAACTCCTATCTTATGCCTCAACTCGATCTGAATTTGCTGGTACTTTTGATTTTACTGGCGTGTGGTATCTTCAGCCACAATACCGCTGTGACGATTGCTGCAGGTGTGCTGCTCGTATTAAAAATCACACCGCTGAATGAAATGCTGCCCTATGTCCAGACACATGGCCTGAATATCGGCGTGATTATTTTGACCATTGGCGTATTAGCACCAATTGCCAGCGGCAGGATTTCAGGTGACAGTATTTTGAAGTCTTTTTTGAGCTGGAAATCTTTACTGGCGATTGCAGTAGGTATTTTTGTCGCGTGGCTGGGAGGACGTGGAGTGAAGCTGATGTCCAATCAGCCAGATGTGGTAGCCGGACTGTTATTAGGCACAGTGGCAGGTGTAGCAGTATTACGCGGTGTTCCTGTCGGTCCTTTAATTGCGGCTGGAATTTTATCTTTGTTGATTAGTACGCAATAATTTTGAAATAAAATTCCTATTTAGTTAACCCTAACTCAAACATCCATTCTACTAGGATTTCTAAAAATATTTCGTTATCAAATCATATGACTAGCGGCATTGAGGTCGCACATTGATTGCCTTGCGCAAGCTATAAAGCAGTACTTAAAGCTTGCTCAGGATATGCTGTCAGATCAATAAAGGGCTTTTATCTTGCGAAACGATGTTTCTCATGACCTGTCAAAAGTAAGGTAATTACAACATGCCAAATCTTGAACTTATTAACTAAGAATAAGCAAATGATAATAATTACTACAATTACCCTACAAGCTAGAAATCCATCACGCTCATAGAAGTTTTTTATATCAAATAGCTTTTCTTATTCAACAAACAATAGCGCCAAACGCACCTGATCATAGCCCATACGCGGACTGGTTAACTCGACAATCGGACGCAGTTTAATAGACCCATCATCATTGAAATGATCGGTATCCTGTCGCTTAGTCAGACGTTTATAGATCTTACGCACTTGTTCAACCACTTCCTCACCTGGATGAGCGACAGATATATCTAAACCTTGCTCTTTATGCAGTCGACCTAAATGGTTGATAATCGTTGCCGGTGTTAAGCCACGCTCAGTGGCGATATCGGCAATATCATAACCTTCTTCAAACAGCTCACGCGTTTCATCCAGCGTTGCAGCAGCATAATTCTGCTTGCCGCCATTTTTCGCCAGTTTTTTTTCATTACGCTGAATTTCAGTTTCATTCAGCGTACCACCGCAATGACGGATAAAGGCATTATGTTGTTTGGTTAAATCAATATTTTCAAAGTGTTCTTCGGCTTCACTCGACAACTCCTGAAAACGGCGGTCTGCCTTAATTGCCAGACTATCCAGCTCCAATGCCTGCTCATTAAAACCTTTTAGACGTAGACCATCTAAAGTTTTTAAACGCGAAAGTGCCACATAGCCCTGACCTTTTTCAAAAGTATGGCTCAGGTCAATTTCGGCAGCTTCCAAGGTCATACCCTGTGATTTATGAATCGTAATCGCCCATGCTAGACGTAAGGGAATTTGCTGGAAACTGGCAATGGTCTTACCGGCTTCATTGTCTACTGACCAGGTTTCTGGCTCAACCAACAACGTCGTCCCATCTGTGAGTTTGACTTTAGGCAATACCCCAAATTCATCATCTTCTTCAAAACCAATAACTTCACCCAAACTGCCATTGATATAGCCCAGATCAAAGTTGTTTTTGACAAACATGACTTTAGCATGCTTTTTCAGCGTTAAGGTTTCTGGTGCACGCACTGAAGATTTCAGCGTTTCGATCAGCTTGTCATTGCCGTCGCACTGGGCATCAAACTGGCGCGGCTCATTATCAATTTCATTTAAATGCCGGAAGTTGATACTGTCCACATCCATATTATGCGTATACAGACGCGTATAAGTGTCGCCAATCTCCTGATGACGTGTTCCTTGCAAGGCATTTCGATGTTCTGTACCAATCGCCTGTGCACGGATCGCATTTAGAATATCATTTAGATAGTCATTGCCCTGACGGTGCTGCTCAGTCAGATAACAAACGCGAAATTTGGCTTCAACCCAGGCATCTGACATAAAGCAGAATTTATCCCGGTTGCGTTCATCATTTCTGCCCACTGGAGGCAACTGAAAGAAATCGCCAGCAACAATCACCTGAATACCACCAAAAGCTTCATCAGATTCTTTGAAATACTTTAATACCTGATTAACCAGATTTAGCTGCTTGGCATGCAGCATAGAAATCTCATCAATAATCAGTACCTGGGCATTTTCCAGATGTTCTTTCAGATATTTACGCTCTTTCATACGTTTCAGATCTTCTTCTGACAAGAAGTCCTTAATCCCGATACCGGCCCAGGTATGAATGGTCATGCCATTCATGTGCGTTGCCGCGATACCTGTAGACGCTGTAATCGCAACAGATACCTTACGTGCTTTCAAATAATTGATATATTGATTCAGGGTATAGGTTTTCCCTGCACCAGCCGAGCCTGTTAAAAATACATTTTCGCCCGCTTTGAGTAACTTAAGTGCAGTTTCCTGTTTCATATGACCTATACCGTGAAAGAACGGCTATAGCCTAACGACTTTTCCGGCAAAAGTTAAGTATTCAGGTCCAAATCAGAATCTATACACGACGTATGCAGTCGTCTGTTAAACCAGCTGATGAAATGAATTGCCATATCGATATATTGCGGATCTGCTTTTTGGTTGTGGGGATATTCCAGCTGATCAAAAATAATTTCCTGATCCTGTATATGACAACCCAAGAGCAGTGGCGTAGATAATTCTGCATGACTGACATGAAAAGCAACATATTCCCCTTCTATGATCCGCTGTGCATAACTGGCGGCCAGACAGTTCTGAAAAATCCGAGCTTCCTCAATAATCTGGTCTATATTTTTTAGCTCTTCAAATTTCCAGTCAAAATAATAGAAATGTGCTTCATTCGTCAGACTTTTCCAGTCCTTAAGTGCAAAGTCCTTTTTCAGTCGGGCAATAATTTCCTGTTTCTGAATCTGATCATGCCAGGCAATGGCCTGAATAAACAAACTCTTCCAGGTCAGACTTTTTGGAATATTTTTATGTATAGCAAAATATTCTGCCAGATAGTCACGTACATAACTGTCAAAAATTGATTCGCGTACATTGGCATCTTGCAGATAAAACAGCTGTCGAAACTCAGTCAACTGAATCCTATAACGCTGCAACTCGGTATAAAAATCACGATTTTGTTGAGTAGCTGGCCGGATATATTGCTGTACCGCTTCAGGCAGATGAGAAGTTGCTTTATGTAAATGCTGTATATAGGCCTGCATGACCCGGCTTAAACCCATATATACCTTCTTGGTGGTGCAATCATCCATCTTAACTACTTCGCGCATCAGGCCGATCCACTCGTCCAGATACAGAATTGACGGACTGATAGCAATACGGTGGTCATTAATCGCCTGACGTGTTCCTTTTAATACTACGGATTTATTATCCGGATGCGTGAACCATTTATACTGTATGGCATGCTGATGCACACTATGAATAAATAACCGCGCTGAAGCATATTGAAAATATTGCAAGGTCGCCAGCAGCACCTGTGGATGGACCTGATGAGTATTCAGGAAACTGATCGCCGTGACTGTAACGCGTACACTACTGTGCTGAATATTCGCGCTAATCCAGTCCAACACTTCAGCAGACTGCTTGAACAGCCAGTTGATCGCCCGATTACAGTCAAACAATGGCAGTTTCGCGACTTTTTTCTGCCATAACTGATAATTATTTTCCAGAAAATGCTTCTTGCCCAGTAGATCATCCCGTCCCCAGGTATCACGGTTCATCAAACGCACAAAACCCAGCATATTGCTATGCTCCAAGGCGTGCCTGAACAGGAGTTCAATATCGTTTACATGATCATTCAGCTCATGCAGATTAAAACGCTCCTCAAAGGACAAACTCATAATACGATAGATTGCCGGATGCAAAAATTGTGCTGTGCTAAAACAGAAGTCATCCAGACTGTGCATAAGTCCCTGAATCGAAAGAAAGTCAGCGGGCGCTAAATATTCTAAGGAAAAAATCTTTTGCATTTGCTGCAAGATGTTTTGAGATGGCTCTTTTCCATATAAGACATAGTCACTCATTACTGGCGTGGTATACAGACCCGCTCTTCTCATCAGATGATCAATGATTTCTGCCTGCACAACGGAAAGTTGCTGCACGAATTTCAGCACACGTGCAGGCCCATTGACCCATTGATAGACCTGTTCGAACAGCAGCTTACGTAACTGTTGCGCTTTATCACGCAAGAATAGGGAATGCTGGGGTTTTAAATCACCAGTCAGGAAATGGATATCCTGTAAAAAGAACTCTTCCAGAGTGTCTGACTTGTGATGCTGCACACTAAAATGTGGTTCTGCCAGCAATTGCGCTGTGCCCTGCTGAATGTGCTGAGGCGTATGCAGCTGGATATGAAACAGGCCATTTGCCAAGACGATCCGATATCGCTCATGATCCAGCTTGAACATATTCTGGGCATTTAAATTCCCCACAATGTCCCACTGATCCTGATAAATATCATGCAAGCAATCTGAAATACGAAGCAACTGCTTGGCGAGCTGCTGATACTGCGGTACTAAACTCTCCTGTTCCATACACGCACCTAAAATGGACTATAAACTCATTTAAGCATATTCAAGTCATCTGACACAGACCAGTAAAATAGCTCATATAGAAAAATAATTCACAAAATAAAATAAATCAGATAAACAGCTCGCATTTAAACCCAGTTCATTTTTATTTTTCAGGATTTAGGTGATAGCTCGGATGCCCGGATATTTTTTAATTCTTCAATTGCCTGATAGATCTGTTGCTGAATCTGATCACGGAATAGTGTCATATCTTCTTGGCTTTGGATATGAGAGACAGATAAAGCTGGCTGGAACTGAAAATAGAAAGGTAACCGTTTTGGAAAAAGACTTTTCGGCAAGGAAGGAATGACATCCCCTTTACGCAAGAGTTTATTAAGTGCAGAAACTTTGAGTAATTTCTGGAAATATTTATTTTCCACGACCTGACGGGCATCAAAGCCAATTTCGAAAATTTCATCACCGCCCAGAGCAGCAAACGGTATGATATCGTAGTCAAATTCTTGCGCCAGCCTTAAGAAGCCATAACGCTGTTTCCAGATCAGCTGGTACTGCTCGCCTTGACGTTTCAGCACTTCTCGCCCCCCACCCGGGAAGACCAGAATCGAATAACCTTGGCGCATAACTTCGCGTACATATTCCTGCACACCATCAATCGCACCAAACTTCCTGAAGATTTCCCGCCAGAGCGGAATATAAAAGTGGCTGTGGTCCGCAATACTGACCACAGCCACTTTATGTTCGTTGTACAGATAATCAATAATCATGGGTGAATCAAACACCCCATAGATCGAATGATTACCGACATACATTGCTGGTCGTGAAGCATCAATGTGCTCAGCACCGAAAAAAGTCGGCGTAAAATACAGTTTGGACAACCCGCTTAAGCGTTTGATCCAGGCTGCATCATGCTGAACCTGCAAGATGTCTGCTCTAGCTTAAGCGACGTGCTTTTTCACCAGGATTGAGCCTACAGAGTAGCCCGCACCGAATGAACATAACACACCATATTCACCGTCATTTACTTCATGTGCCGTACGGTGCAATGCAATGATGACACCTGCTGAAGATGTATTTGCAAACTCGTCCAAAATCAATGGTACCAGTTCTGACTTCGCGTGTTCTTTACCTACGATCAGTTTCAGAATCAGCTCATTCATGTTCACGTTCGCCTGGTGCAACCAGAAACGTTTTACATTGGTCGGTTCAATCTGGTTCTTTTCCAGCTGCTTGGTGATCATCTTCGCAACCAGTGGACAAACTTCCTTGAACACCTTACGACCGTCCTGACGGAAACGGTTGTTATCAATATCAGCATCCACTTCGCTTAGGTTCAGGTAACCAAAGTTATTGCGAATGTTGTTTGAGAACTGGGTGAACAGTTCAATATCTTCAATTTCGAAACCAGTTTTAGTTTCAGTTTCTTCAATGATTGAAGCAGTAGCGACATCACCAAAGATGAAGTGACAGTCACGTGAACGGAAATCGGTATGACCAGAGGTGATTTCAACATTTACCATTAATACGCGGCGCGCGCCAGACTTGATCGCATCAGCGGCCTGCTTAATCCCGAAAGTCGCTGCAGAACATGCCACATTCATGTCATATGCATAGCCTTGAATACCCAAAGCTGTCTGGATTTCAATTGCAAGTGCTGGATAAGCACGCTGAATATTCGAACATGACAAAATCACAACATCGATGTCTTCTGCAGTTACACCTGCATTTTCCATCGCCTGTTTCGCTGCAGCCACGCCCCACTCTGCCTGAATAGACAATTCGTCATTTGAACGTTCATGCAGTAAAGGACGAAGACGTTTTGGATCCAGAATACCAGTTTTCTCAGCGACATAACGGCGTTTGATGCCAGAAGCTTTTTCAATAAATTCTGCACTCGAACCACGCAATTCTTCAATTTCGCCCGCAGCGATTTTGTCAGCATTCTCGAGGTTATACTGTTCCACATAAGCATTTAAACTTTCAACTAACTCTTCATTGGTAATGAAATCTGTTGGATGGAACAGACCAGTACCTGTAATGCGGATGCCCATGTAAAACTCCTTTTAGAAATTACCTATATGTTAACTGATTCCAAGACGATCCCATACTTTTTGTAGGCGATTCGGAGAAACTGGTGCTTTAGTTTTCATCGGTTGTGAAAATAAAGAGATCCGCAATTCCTCAACCATGAAATACAGTTCTTTCAGGCGAGCGTCATTTTTAAACTGGAACAATTTTTCCATCCAAGGGTCAATTTGATCAATGGCAGAATCATCCCTTTGTAAATTATTTGGCAAACGGTCAAGACGCAAAATCAGTGCCTTGAGATAGCGTGGAAATTCAATCCAGACATCCGCCGGTACGGAATAAACAAAGTCAGAAAGATTCATCAAATCTAGCTGATCCTCAATGTCATCAATGTTCTTGCCAAACACAGAACCGTCTAAAACCAACAATTTCCGGCGTATTTCCTGCCACTGGGTATAAATATCGGTAATATCCCGTAAAGCAGCTTGACCATAAGTCAGGAAAGATTTTTTTACATCTTCTAACAACTTTTGGAACTCTTGCACATTGACAGGAAGCTCTTTTATTGCCATCTGGAGTGTGGCATAAACTAACATTTGTTCCAGCCTGGCTTTATCACCCAAGGGTGAATAGGCCAATGCCAGTGGTTTAGAAATCTGTTTTTTCAGTTGACGAATCAGATCACCGAGCTGCATATGCACCAGGCGGATTATCCCGGCACGATGCTGACGAACCGCTTCAGCCTGATCATTAAAGGTCTGAATCACCACACCAGATTCATCTTTCTGTTCCAGTGCAGCAAAGTCTTTAGTGGGTACCAGAGCCTGGTATTGTTTCACCACTACACCTGTCACTTTTTGCGAAGCTTCAAATACAAAGCTTTCCGGGAAAGTTTTATATTCACCTTTCAGCTGTTTGACTGGACTATGTGTTTCAGTACGACAACGGGCTTTCAGCTCTTCCAGATCGCGGCCCTGCTCAATCACACGACCTTTCTCATCAATCACCTTAATTAAAGGCAACAGATACTGCTCAACGCGTTCCAGCGAAAAGTCTTTTTCGGTAATCTGTTCACCACGCAACTGGAATGCCAGAAAGCTAAAGATATGCTTCTGCAAATCTGTCGCATCAATACGTGCCATTAACTTACGTGCAGTATCCGGAATGGGTACCAGATTACGTCGTTTATCTTTTGGTAAAGCTTTTAATAAAGCTTCGATCAGGTCCTGACGCCAGCCTGGAATCCCCCAGGACCAGAGATTTTCATCCACTTGAGGCAAAGCCTGTAGTGGAATACGAACGGTCGCGCCATCTTCATCATGGCTTGGGTCAAAACGATAGCTGGCTGCCAGACGTAACTCACCATTACGCAAATAGTCCGGGAACTGCTGCGTGGTCGGACGGTCATTCAACCATAATGCATCATCATCAATAAACAGATATCGCGGATCTTGAGGCTCTACCGTAGCACGCCAGTCTTCGAAACTACGGCGACTTGCCACTTCTGGCGGCACTTTGGAAGCATAGAACTGATAAATGGTTTCTTCATCCACTACCAGATCACGACGGCGCAGCTTGTCTTCAACCCGCTCCACTTCTTCAAGCTTGAGTAAATTATGCTTCAAGAATGGTGGCGTAATTCCCAGATGACCTGTGGTCAGTGCATCACGCAGGAAGATTTCATGTGCAGCTTCCTGATCCACTTTCTCATAATTGATCTGACGTTTGGGTTCAATGATCAGACCAAACAGTGAAATCTGGTCATAGGCATTCACCACGCCAGCTTTTTTAGACCAGTGTGGTTCAAAGTAATGGTGTTTTACCAGATCACGTGCAGCGAGCAGAATCCATTCCGGCTCAATTTTGGCAAGCGTCCGTAAATACACCTGTGAGGTTTCCACCATTTCAAAGGCCATCACCCAGGGGGTATTGGTCTTATGCAAAGTCGAAGCCGGAAATACACGCGCCTTCTGCTGACGCACCGCCATAAACACATTACGTTCATCAGTCTTGTTGGCAATGAAAGACAACAGACCGGTTAATAAGGCACGGTGCAGATTTTCATAGCTGGCTTTCTTTTCATTAAAGGAGAGGTTCAATCCCTTAGCAAGGTCAACCAACTGTTCATGGGTTTTCTTCCATTCACGTAAGCGTAGCCAACTGAGGAAATGATTCCGCGCAAAAGTACGGCGCTTGTTCTCGCTCATATTTTCACGATTGGCGTGCAGGGTTTCCCACAATTTGATATAAAACAGGAAATCTGAATCTGCTTCACGGAACAGCGCGTGTTTTTGATCAGCCTGCATCTGCTTGTCAGCTGGACGTTCACGTGGGTCTTGGACAGCCAGCGCAGCAACAATCACCAATACTTCATTCAAAACGCCGAAATGTGCTCCACCGAGAATCATCCGTGCCAGACGTGGATCAATCGGCATTTTTGCCATTTGATAACCAATCTTGGTCAGCTCATTTTTCTTCTCGGACATTGCCCCAAGCTCAATTAAGAGCTTACGACCATCATTCACTAAACGGTGATCTGGTGGCTCAATAAAATCGAATTCTTCCAGTGAACCCAGTTTCAGACTCTGCATTTGCAAGATGACTGATGCCAGGTTAGTTCGCTTGATTTCCGGTTCAGTAAACTCAGGACGACTTAAAAAGTCTTCTTCTGAATACAGGCGAATACATACACCCGGCGCAATACGACCACAACGACCTTTACGCTGATTCGCTGCGGCCTGGGAAATCGCTTCAATTGGCAGGCGCTGTACACGTGAGCGATAGTTATAACGCGAGATACGGGCAAAACCGCTATCAATTACATAACGGATGTTCGGCACTGTCAGTGCAGTTTCCGCCACGTTGGTCGCGATAATAATGCGTCGACCACCACCAGATGGATTAAAGATTTTTTGCTGTTCAGCTAAAGCCAGCCGCGCATACAACGGTAAAACTTCAGTATGTCGTGGACCATGCTTGATCAGAGTCTCCTGAAGCTCACGAATTTCCTGTTCAGTACTGGCAAAAATCAGGATATCGGCATGTTCAGGATGACCTTTCTCTTGCGCATCCTGAAAACATTCTTCTACAGCGGCTACGACTGCACGTGGCAGGTTTTCTTCAAAATCATCAAATTCGTCGTCATCACTACCGCCAATCGTCATTTCCGAAATTGGACGATAACGCAGTTCAACCGGATAGCTACGACCTTCGACTTCAAAGATTGGTGCACCATTAAAGTAGTTACTAAAGCGGTTTACATCCAGTGTTGCTGAGGTAATGATAACCTTCAGATCTTTACGACGTGGCAGTAACTGCTTCAGATAACCCATAATAAAGTCGATGTTCAATGAACGTTCGTGTGCTTCATCGATAATGATGGTGTCATATTTGGTCAGGAAGCGGTCATTGGCCAGTTCAGCCAGCAAGATACCGTCCGTCATTAAACGAACCAGAGAATCCTGTGAACCCTGCTCATTAAAACGGACCTTAAAGGAAATTGACTCGCCGAGCTTTTCCCCAACTTCTTCTGCAATACGTTGCGATACACTACGCGCAGCCAGACGACGTGGCTGGGTATGACCAATCAGGCCGGTCAGACCGCGTCCGGCCAACATGGCAATTTGGGGCAACTGTGTGGTTTTACCGGAACCCGTTTCACCAGCAACAATAATAACTTGGTGTTTTTGAATCGCTTCAATCAGTTTATCGGTATATTGGGTGACCGGAAGTTCCTGATTCAGCTTGATATTCGGAATACGTTCGACACGCTCTAGAACTTTTAAATGCGATTTTTCGAATAATTCTTGGTATTGCTTTTCATTGGCATCCTTACCCTTACGTAAACGATTTAAACGGTGGAGGTCACGTGCCATCACCCAGTTTTCGACATTTAAACCTTTCGCAGCCAAGTCAGCGCCCTACAACTATTCTAAAACATACTATTCTACTCACTTTCATGCATTTTCCCAATGTACTTATGCGCACTTAGATCGTAATTTGGTTATTGCAGCGTGACTAAAAGCTATGATTTACATTGCGCTCAGATCTGGAGCTGATTCGTATTTTTAAAATATTGCCACCAAGTAAATAAACACTCAGGCTTCTCTCTTACTACCCAGAGCTATCCATTTCACCTCAAAAGTTTAAAATAAACTATAAAATGCTTAGGCTATTTAAACAAGATACCTTTGCTTACGACTGATACGGTTTACTTTTCACGTCTCACAAAACTACAAGATATTTATAAAATCAGGAGCTTCGAAGGCTTTATATTCTCAAATTAAATCAATTTATTTGAAAAAAATAAGATTTTTTTAAGCTTTACCCTTGAATTTTGTCGCATAAAACATCATGTTCTTATGC
Source organism: Acinetobacter sp. UBA3461 (assembly GCF_002381195.1). Lineage (NCBI taxonomy): Bacteria > Pseudomonadati > Pseudomonadota > Gammaproteobacteria > Moraxellales > Moraxellaceae > Acinetobacter > Acinetobacter sp. UBA3461. The sequence continues at coordinate 101,787 of NZ_DFRO01000046.1, forward strand.
AGGTTGATGACCGAACATGTTTTGTCATCCAAGCAGCTCTGGCTATGCCGAATGTACATAAAGATGACTTGGGTAAACTGGCAGTCAGTTACATAATTCGGTTTTTCCGATTTTTGTAATGTAAAAATACCATTTTAGCTAAGACCCAAAGTTCGATACTCTTATTCAAAATTAAAGACTAACCTCAATCATGGAGACAATGATGAGCTTGATTAATACTGAAGTTAAACCATTTAAAGCAACTGCTTTCCACAATGGCCAATTTGTTGAAGTTACTGAAGCTGACCTTAAAGGCAAATGGTCTGTAGTATTCTTCTACCCAGCTGACTTCACTTTTGTTTGCCCAACGGAACTTGGTGACCTTGCTGACAACTACGCTGAATTCCAAAAACTAGGTGTGGAAATCTACGGTGTTTCTACTGACACTCACTTCACTCACAAAGCTTGGCACGACACTTCTGACGTAATTGGTAAAATTCAGTACCCATTAATCGGCGATCCAACTTGGACTCTTTCTAAAAACTTCGAAGTTCTAATCGAAGCTGACGGCCTTGCGGACCGTGGTACTTTCGTTATCGATCCAGAAGGCAAAATCCAAATCGTTGAAATCAACGCTGGTGGTATCGGCCGTGATGCTCAAGAACTTCTTCGTAAAGTTAAAGCAGCTCAGTACGTACACGCTCACCCAGGTGAAGTTTGCCCAGCTAAATGGAAAGAAGGCGAAGCGACTCTTGCTCCTTCAATCGACCTAGTTGGTAAAATCTAATCTGTATTAGATTGCACTGATTGAAAAAAGCCACGCATTTGCGTGGCTTTTTTATTTAAACAGTATCAGGCAACTTTACGCTGTGCACCAGCTGTCGTCTGAATCACATCATGGATGAATTTCAATTTCTGTTGCACGACCGGATTAATCAGGAAAGGATAAAAATCATCCTGCCCCATACTGCGGTTCAAGCTATTCATGGCAAAAGCTACGGGTAACCAGGCCTGATAAATTTCATCAAAATTACAGGTGTAATAAGGATTAATCCGCTTTACCAAGGTCATGAACTGATCATCACGTTCTTCTACTACATGTGGATGGATCTGCATGCCGAAGGAATCGGCGGTTTCCAGCACATCGACGATGTGCAGATAGTGTGCCCAGGTTTCAGCCCAGTCCTCCCAAGGATGCATGGTGGCATATGTGCTGATATAACGCTCCATCCAGTCTGCGGGTGGTCCTTGATGATAATGCCGATCTAAAGCTTCCTGATAGTCCATGCGCTCGTCCCCAAACAGTTGCCGGCAAGGCTCCAGGAATTCGGTGTTATCTACCAGTACATCCCAGTAATAATGCCCAATTTCATGCCGAAAATGCCCAAGCAAGGTGCGATAAAGCTCCTCCATATTCTTGCGTTCCATGGCGCGTTCGACATCATCTGCTTCTGCAATATTAAGGGTAATTACCCCATTATCATGTCCAGTCATGACTTTAGGTTCATCAGGACTATTTGGATTGGCCTTAAAATCAAAAGCTAAACCAGATTCAGGATTTTCCTGCCGAGACTGCAACGGCAACTTCCAGCGCAATAAAGAATAAACCAGGCGATGTTTTGCGAGTTCAATTTTATGCCAACGCAGTCGATACTGGGGTTCATTTAAATTGGGAATCACACGATTCAGGCGACAAGCCAGACAGAAGTCATGAGGATCTTCTTGCGGAATTACCCAGTTACACACCGCATACTCGGCATTAGCACAATAACGGTATTTGGCCTGTGTATCTGGTTCTGTCAGTATTGATCCATCTGCATTGGATTCTAAAGCCACCATCAACATGGTCGAGCTATCAAACCCCAGCAGATGTTGACATGCAGTACAGTAATTATTATCAAAATAAACAGGTTGATGGCAGTGGGAGCACTTAAATAATTGCATGTAGAAATAACTCTGCTTCGTTCTTGTTTTCCCCTCATCTTAAAGCAGTTTTTTTTGACTACCTTAAATTTTTTGTAGCATTTTCTTGCAACAGGTATCAAGAGTTTGCATATTTTTTGCTTAATTGAAATGTATCGTTTCTTGA
>NZ_DFRO01000046.1:104076-106937 GCF_002381195.1 Acinetobacter sp. UBA3461
AGAAAGAGAGTAAATTTACAAAGCAACTATATAGAACTCAGTGCCCTTGAATTAAGTTCAAGAGATAGACCAATAAGAATTAAATCTAAATCTTCCTGTCTATCGGAGGTGTAGTATGGCTCTACTTTTAACAGTAATTTCCTGGAAATATAATCCTTCAAGTCGCCATCTTAAAATTTTCTATGACAATGGTTTAACCGAGCTTTATCATCCAGTACCCGAATATATTTATGACAACTTGCTCAGGCGTCATGACAAGGCGGCCTTTGTGAAAAAATACCTGGAATATGATCTTAATTTCACCCGGATTTACAGTGATTAAAACCCGGCTATTTACTCGAAACTATTATTGAAAAGTAATCAGGAGTAAGCCTGCACCGATATCCACTGTAGAAGAAACAAAACGCTTATCCAGATCGACCAATGCCTTGAATACTGCTACCTGTTCTGCATGAGAAAGTACATTATCCACTACAAGTAACCCACCCTGCCGTTGCAACAATTGCGGCAGGTAGCTCCAATATTCAACATAAGCATCTCGCTCAGCATCCAGCAGAATAAAATCGAACTGCTGCTGACAGGATTGTAAATAATCCAATGCATCTATTACCTGAAAATCAATATAACTGTCCAGCTTTAAATGTTGAGCATGTAACTGGGCTTCTTTCGAGCGCTCGGCATCAATTTCCAGAGTCACCATGCGACCTTGCGTGCTTGATAAAGCTTCGGCCAACCATAAAGTGGAATAACCTGTAGATGTTCCGATCTCAAGCACACATTTAGACTGTTGTGCACGAATAAGTATAGAGAGAAACTGCGCCGATGCAGGTTCGATATTACGATAGCGCTGTAACCGATCACTTAGACCAGCATCATGCGCACTAAAGCGAGCATATAATTCACGAACATAGTTTTGAAAATGACTTGTGTGTTCCACGCTCTACTCTCTTATTCAAATGATTAGGTTTTATAGTGCTTTGATCAGTTTAAAGCGCTCTAATTCACGGTCGTCATCTAAAGTTATCACCTCAGTGAACATGCTGAGTGGACGCACCCAGATTGAATAGTCACCGTATAGACATTGATAAACTACCAGTTTTTCTTCAGTCTCACTATGCGTGGCGACATGCAGAACTTGGTATAATTGACCTTTGTAATGCTGATAGATTCCGCGTTGAAGTTCCATTATTTTACTCACTCGATTGAAGCAGATTCATCTTAACTGAAAATTATCACAATACCGCTAGATCACTTGAAAATTCCATTATTAGCCCGATATAAGTTTGATATTAATGATGAAATTTCTATTTCATCTAAATTTCCGATTGAATAAATAAAAACCACCTGTTTTACCTATTCATCTATTTCACTTAATATTCTTTCATCGAATAAATTATTACTCCTTTGGAGACGTTAGCAATGTTAGATCAAAATACAGCAGCCCAATTAAAAACCCTTTTAGAACGCCTTGAAGGGCCAATCGAACTGGTAGCCACTCTAGATGCTTCGGATAAATCTGCAAAAATCAAAGAACTTGTAGAAGAAATCGCTGCACTGTCTGATTTAGTGACTGCCCGTTTTGATGGTACTAACAAACGTGCACCAAGCTTTGGTGTGGCTAAAGCCGGTGAACAGCCTCGTGTGTTCTTCGCAGGCCTGCCAATGGGTCATGAGTTCACATCGCTGATTCTGGCATTGCTGCAAACTTCGGGTTATGCACCGAAAGTATCGAATGAAGTTCTTGAATCGATCAAAGGTTTAGGGATCAAGTCTGACTTTGATGTGTTTGTCTCTTTAAGCTGTCATAACTGTCCGGATGTGGTTCAGGCGCTCAACCTGATTGCTATCTATAATCCGGGTACAACAGCAACCATGATCGATGGTGCTTTCTTCCAGGATGAAGTGGAAGAACGCAAAATTATGGCGGTTCCGATGGTGTTCCAGGACAATGAACATATCGGTCAGGGTCGTATGACTTTGGAAGAAATCATTGCCAAACTGGATACCAATTCTGCTGCCAAAGATGCGGAAAAACTCAATGCCAAAGAAGCGTTTGATGTTCTTGTGATTGGTGGTGGTCCTGCGGGGAATACCTCTGCAATCTATGCAGCGCGTAAAGGCATTAAAACCGGTATCGTGGCTGAACGTATGGGCGGTCAGGTCATGGATACCATGGACATCGAAAACTTCACTTCAGTGCAAAAGACCCAAGGTCCAAAATTTGCTGCCGAGATGGAAGCCCACGTACGTGAATACGGCGTGGATATCATGAACCTGCAACGTGTATCTGACATCAAGGGTGCAGATGAAACTGCCAACGGTCTGGTTGAAGTGACCCTAGAAAACGGTGCTAAACTGGAATCTAAAACTGTAATCCTGTCGACTGGTGCTCGCTGGAGAGAAATGAACGTTCCAGGTGAGCAGGAATATAAAACCCGTGGTGTTGCGTACTGTCCACACTGTGATGGTCCATTGTTCAAAGGCAAACGTGTTGCGGTGATTGGTGGTGGTAACTCGGGTGTAGAAGCTGCGATTGACCTTGCTGGTATTGTTGAGCATGTCACCCTGGTGGAATTTGATACCAAACTACGTGCGGATCAGGTACTTCAGGACAAGTTGAACAGCTTGCCGAACACCACGGTGATCAAGAATGCGCTTTCAACAGAAGTAGTGGGTGATGGTTCACAGGTAACTGCACTGAAATACAAAGACCGTGCGACCGATGAAGAACATACGGTTGAACTTGCAGGGATCTTCGTTCAGATCGGTTTGTTACCGAATACGGATTTCCTGAAAGAAACCAAAGTTGAGTTAAGCAACCGCGGTGAGATTGTGATTAACGAGCGCAATGAAACCAATGT
>NZ_DFRO01000010.1:0-5758 GCF_002381195.1 Acinetobacter sp. UBA3461
TAATTCCCAACCAGCTCTTCATAGCAGGAGTAAATCCAAGTTAAAACCATAAAATAAGTAAGATTTTATTATTATTATGTAGTAATTTTAAATTGAAGTTTAATTTTATTAATTAATATGATTTAAGCTATTGATTTATATTTATATACAATTTATTGATGAATTATATTAGAAAATTTATATTAATTTTATTATTATGTATTTCAATGATTTATATTAAATTATAAGCTTTTATATCTAGTTAATTGTATATTTGTAAATTAATTACACTTAACAACAAATAAGTTACTTGATTTAACACATGAATTACAAATTTATAAACAGGTTATTAATCCACTATTTAATAGCTTAAATTTAATATAATAAGTTTATAATTTAATTTACTCTTTATATAAATATGTTAATTAAATAACTAGAAAATAATCTCGAATCATGAAATATAAATCGAGATTATTTTAAATATACAAAGCGTAGAATTTTAAAATATAAAAATTATTTACCTAGACAATCAAAAACTTCATTAAAGCGTTGAATCTGAAATTTGGGCTCAGCTTGAGCAAATTCTTCTGGTGAACCATAGCCATAGGTGACTGCAATAGTTTCTATCCCATTACGTCTAGCACCAAAAATGTCATGCTCACGATCTCCCACCATAATACAAGTAGCTGGATCTAACTGCTCTTGCTGCAAGATGTATTCGATCAGGTCGCCTTTGTTGGTACGATCACCATTTAGCTCACTGCCATAAATGCCTTCAAAATATTGATCTAGCTCAAAGTGTTCAAGAATCTGTCGTGCATAAACAGTGGGTTTAGCAGTCGCAAGAAATAGTCGGTAGCCACGGCGTTTGAGTTCGGCTAAAGTTTCAGCTACTTCCGGGAAGACTTTATTTTCATACAGTCCGGTGACTGCAAAACGTTCCCGATAGGCTTCTAGTGCCTGCTCTGCCAGCACGTGATTGCTTGTAACGTTTAGAATTTTAGCGAGTGAGGCTTTAAGCGGTGGTCCAATAATCCAGTCAATATTGGTATCGGGACTAATAGGATGGCCAATTTTTTCCAAGCCATAACGTGCTGAAGTGGTAATCCCTACTTTAGGATCAGTTAAGGTTCCATCCAGATCAATCAGGATATTCTGAATCACCACAGTCCTCCGGTTACTTCGATGCAAATGGGTATCGAGTGTTCATGAAATTTTGCCTATACTAACGCAAATCTAGAGTTTAAGGACATCGTTTTGCGCCCTACCGTACTATGCTTTTCAGGTTTGGATCCTTCAGGTGGAGCAGGTCTCCAGGCTGATATTGAAGCTATTGGCCAAAGCGGGGCTCATGCTGCGATAGCCTGTACCGCCCTTACCATTCAGAACTCTCAACAGGTATTTGGCTTTGAAGCAACATCAAAAAGTCTGCTGCTTGCACAAGCTCATGCGGTAGTCGGTGACTTGCCCATCTGTGGTGTCAAATCCGGCATGCTTGGTACTACTGACAATATTGCAGCCCTAGCCGAGTTTCTTGCTGAGCATCCTGAATATTTTTATGTGCTTGATCCGGTACTTGTCGCGAACAGTGGTGGCTCATTGGGAGATCAAGCAACCTTGGTCAAGGCTTTTACCCAATTGATCCCTCATGCAACTATTATTACACCGAACACAGTGGAATTACGTGCACTGACAGGTGAGCAGGATCTGGAACTTGCGACACAAAAACTGTTTGCCATGGGTGCCAAAGCTATACTGGTCAAAGGAGGTCATGAGGATACTCCCGATTATATCCAGAACAGTTTATATATTCAGGGTGAGCTGGTGAACCAGACCCGTTGTGCTCGTCTGGAGGGTGAATATCATGGTTCAGGCTGTTCACTGGCCAGTTTCATTGCCGGTCGTTTAGCATTAGGCGATCAGCTCAAGACCGCCGTGCAGCATGCTGAAACCTGGTTATTCGGTGTATTAAAAAATGCTGAAACCCCTATACCTAATGGACAGAAAATTCCAAAACGCTTTGGTTAATACTCATTCTGCAAATAAAAAGAGCCTAAATCATTCAGGCTCTTTTTTTATTGGAATTCAACTTAAACATTGCCCTATAATAGAGAACTTAAATAGCGAATGAATTCATATAAATAATGTCATTATAAATTTAAATTTTTAGCTCTAATACTTTCATGCTATGTGTTTCAATTTCTACCGGTACAGAAATATGCTGATGTACCATCTTCCATTGCCCTTGTTCCTTTTTCAAACATAAGCTAGTACGACACCATTTCACTGAGGGAAGCCACTTTACTTTTTCAGCATTTGCTGGTGTAAGTTTGACATAACCATGAATGAAAGCTAAATGAGGCTCTACGTGGATTGTCACATCATGCCGCTGTATGGTCACTCCATGCAGCATATAAGGCTTATAAAGATTCCATTTCTGTTCATAAGCTTCTAGACCATGAACTTCTGTACTTAAATCAAAAAACCTGACATCTGATACACACAACTTAAGCAAATTCTGAATATCCAAGCCTGTTATTGCACTATCCCATTCGTGTAATAAATCAACTATTTCTTCACCTAAAGATGCGTCCCCGAATATTTTCATCTCTATTCTCTTATATTTTTTAAATGGTTAAATAATCACTGCAATCTGCCCCGACAGAAGGGCATAGATTTTTTTTAGAATTACAGCAAAAAAACCTTAGCTAGTTAAAATCATCAAATATATTAAAAGCCCCATAAAGTTCATTTTTTAAAGATCATTTTATTGTTAGCTAAACACCTTTCATAAAACTTGAAAAGGAGTCCGGTTAATTTAAGCTTATTTAAGTTATTTTTCACTGTTTGCTAGATTTTAGTTTTGTCACAACATAACAATTCCGAAAAACAATACTTATAATTCCAACAACATACAAGTATTGTTAAACTAAAGTTAAATAAAGGCTTTACTATAACAGTCCTTTGGCATTTCTATGATTTCTACACAGAGCTGTATTGTCAAACCCTGCTGGGCTGGTACATGCTGTCGCAGCACTGCTAAGACACACTGGGAAATTGCCTGTTTCAATTCAGGACTACGCCCCGACAATAAGGATACTTTTGCATGCACATAGGCCTGAGTGGTATTCAAATCCAGTCCAATCACATAATTCTGCTGACAAATTGCCCGGCTTTTTAAATCATTCGGATCCTGAATATAATTTGCAGTATATAAGGCCTGGTGAATCCCGAGCAGCATCGGCTTGACCTCCAGATTCTGGATATTATCTGAATATTCAATATGAAGATGAGGCATGAGGTTTTATTTACTCAGTATTTTTTCTTGATTATGCCCCGTGTGAAATAAAATGTAAGCCAAGGCAGGTGATGACGGCTTATTTTTTAAACCGCCATTCTGGTTCAAACTTTAATAGATTAAAACAGATCAGGACTGGATTATGCTTTTTTCACATATTCAGACTTGAGCTTCATTGCGCCAATACCTTCAATTTTACAGTCAATATCATGACCATCTGCAGCATCTGGCAACAGGCGAATACTTTTTACTTTAGTGCCAACTTTCACCACAGATGATGAACCTTTAATTTTCAGGTCTTTGATCACTGTTACACTATCACCATCAGCAAGAACATTACCATTGGCATCCTTAATGATTAGCTGCTCTTCTGTATCTTCACCCTCTTTCCATTCATGCGAACATTCAGGACAAATCAGTAAATCCCCATCTTCGTAGGTGTATTCAGACTGGCATTTTGGACAATGGGGTAGACTCATAAGAACCTCAAAAATAAAAATAAGAAATGAATAAATCAAAAAATCATTATAGCATTTTATACCTTATATTTTATATGGATTTAATTTCTACAATTTCTCTGCTCGTTTTAAATAATATCAGTTTGAATCATTCATTAAGAAACTGTTGATTCACCTAAAGAAAAAGCCCAGACAGGCTGGGCTTATACTCTTCATTCTATATTCAACGGTAATTTAGCTTAACTGGTCAAAGGCGTATCATCATCGTCGATGTCGTCATATACATAAGCCATACAGCCCCAGCCATCATAAACTCCGCCAAATTCGCTCGCGATTTTGGTAAACCATTGCTCCAGATCAACAATATCTTCGTAGCTCGGTTCCATATAAACGAAAATCGTGATCACCCACTCGAGTGTATCGCTTTCTTCATCCTGGAACAGGCTGATTTTCTGTTCTTCTTTTAATAGGTGCAAAGCACAGCGATCGGCCTGAGATTCTTCATTAAATGCAATCGAAAATTCAATTTCATGTGCTTCAGTCAGATCATCGCCATCCTGAAACATCTGCCAGAGTACATTGCCATTTTCATCATCCGGGAACTGCTGATAATCACGTGACATAGGGCTGTCCTTATTATGCTGCCGTTTTATTATACAAATTAGATTAGCTGATTTTTATACAGGATACGATAGGAAAAATAATATTTTTTACAGTTTTTAAATGACTGATTTTATATATCAAATTGAAGTTTTATTTTTAAAGTATCTCTTTAACTTTTAACTGGTAGAGATACTTTTGACTGCTTATTTTGGAGATATTTTCATCCTCATTTTACGCCTAATTTTTTTGACTAAGCGGCTTAAGCCAGGTGAAGAACTTTTCCTGGTGTTTTCTTTAATTCCAGAAGCAAGGCTGCAAACTTGAGTTCTTGCAAACGTAAATCCAGATACGATTGCTGAATGCGGGCCTGACTTAAATCACGTCCTTTATGATTAATTAAATAAAAATCATCTTGTAGTGCCTGTAGCATCTGTCCCAGATTATCTACAGTTAAACGAGACAGATACAGGTCGGCACGGCTGTTAAAGGCCAGACTGATCATATCCATGGTGGTATTACGGCGATCTTCATCGACATAGTTGCATTGCGCAACTTTTTTGTCTCGAATCGCCTGCCCAATCTGCTCATGAATATCCTGTAAATGTCTTGCAGCATCTTGCTCCTGATAACCCTCTATTAATTCAGTCAAAACATCTTTAGCTGCTAGCGAGAATCCATGCTGATAACCATGAATTTTATGCTCTAAGGCAGTAACCACATCCTGCAAGCGATATTCTTCTTGTGCCTGTTTATAATAGCGTTGCAGTTTTTCCCGTGCCTGCTGATCCACCTTTTGAATTGCCTTAGCCTGATAAGCTTCTATAAATGCTTTCACCCGTTCGATATAGCCTTTAATGTCATCCACCATGATTGAAGCATCAACCTTGGTCATTTCTACAAAATTTTCAGCCTGTAAGGTACGGTTAATGACATATTGTTCAATTTCGCAGATCTCCTGGTATTTCTTATATTTTTCTAAAGTCGTGCGTAAACTACTGATCTGCACGCGTAGCTGAGATAACTCGTACTCACTATCTTCTACCTGTTGTTCATAATCCGTCAGTTTATGACGTGCATGATCCAGATTGTCCTGTAAAACATCGAGGTTTCCACGCAGGGATTTTAATTTGTTTAGTGTGACTGCAAGTACGCCAGATAATATCCCCATCAGAACGAATAAAATAATACTTAACATCGTCCGTGCCCTAATTAAAAAAGAAAAATGCTTTAAATCAAACCAAAGAACTTGTGAAAGATTTTTATTTTGCACTGATTTTCTCAAAAATCCTATCACTAGAATTAGGTATAAATATTTAATAATATTGATATTTTTGTTGAATTTTACTGTTTTATCTCTTGAAATCTTGCCAGAATAAAAATATTAAAGCTTTAAGTATGAATTAACTTATAAGATAGACAG
>NZ_DFRO01000015.1:0-17922 GCF_002381195.1 Acinetobacter sp. UBA3461
ACTTTAAATGGTTTCTAACAATAGTATTTCGTATAATGTATATTATGTTAAATAGGATGTTGTGCAGATAGCCTATCTCTATATATGTTGTTCATAAAAATTAATTTTGAAATTTTCAGTAGAAATTAAAGCTAAAAATGAAATTGCGAAAAAATAAAGCTAATAATGAAATAAAACTCACTTAGGAAAAAATCATTACTAGTTTTATCAAATAAAATCTTCGATCTATCAAAAATTTTCATCGATTTTTATACATTAGCGACCAAAGCTTTTCGTTTGTATTCAATCGCAAAATCTTCACCTTCCTTGCGAATTGCATCTTGGTATTCAAGCTTTTTAAAAGAATTTCTACTGTAAATCTGAGAAATCCATTCTGGTGTTACTTATATCTACTAATCTCAAAACCGCAATATTACTATCTCTGATCCCGCCAAACTGCCAAGGAATACCTAAGTCAACACTTCCCTCCCTCAATAAATGTCAGCCTGTTACCGATATGACCAGTCTGTTCGGGTTTATTCTATATCATTGAATGGAAAATAAATCCCACGTCTCTGAGGGCATCTCTCAATAATAGTAGCTACTACGGTTGTAAATTATTCTAGAATGGATTATTTGTACTTTTTCTTTTTGTCATGTCTATATACAGGCTTGATTGAATGAGTGCTCATTACCTTTGATAGATTCTGCTCAATAGATTCTCGCAATCCATCTAAGTATTCAATTTCATTGGATAACTTTAAATAGTTAGCAATTTGGTCACTGAAATACTCTATAATTTCTTTGGCATTTCTAATGCGAAATTCAGGACTTTCAGCCAATTTCAACAGCTCTGCCTTAGTTGGGAATTGCTTACTGCCATTTATTTTAAGGGCAAGCTGATCATCAATATTTTTATAAATGAGTGTATGTGTGATATCAAAAGGTGGTGATACAAAGATCTCACTCATATCTGGCGTGTATTGCAGAGCAAAGTTTTTAAGGTGAGCGTCACCGTTCCCGATCAGGCAATTAAAAACAATGTACTTATACATTTTTACGACTTCTGCTTCACTTCGGGTGTATAGATAGGTGGCTTTCAGCAAGTTTTCGTAGCTCCCCTTGTACTTCTCGTTTGGGTCATTAGATCTTTTGAGAAGAGTAGTAAAATCCTCGTAGCCTAACTTGGTTCCATCAGCAGCTTTATCAAAACGCTCAATAATGTAGGTTTCTAAATTGGCTGATAGATATGTTTTTGGTGGTTGTAAACCACAATGACGAGCAGCTTCCATACAGACAAATTCATTTACCGTAAGCAAATCAAAGTCTGCATCATAAGACTTAACAATCAGGTCTTTTTGTTGAACAGTGCGCTCCGTTAGACTAGTCACATTAGGAATGCTAACTTTGGGCTGAACTCCAGCTAAAGAGTTTCGTAAATAGTATTTTTCTAATAATTGTGGAAAAAGTGGAACTTGGCTATTGTAGTTAAGAATTTCATCGAGGCTAACTATTTCTACTTCTGGTAATTGCAATTCACTTTTATAGGACAACATGCCAATACCATTAGCTTCTTGTAGAGCCAATAAATACATTTCATTTACATTGGCATATCGAGCAAGTTTACTGGCAATAAAATGGCGATTATGCCCCTCTGGTAAATTTTGGGAAAAAATAGGATGTAATGCCCCATGTGAATATCCCTGCATATCCGGTAAAGTCATTGTAAGAGATACAAATCTTTGTTCTTGTACTGGTTGATAGTAATAATGACCACTATGCGTCAACAAGCCTTGTTTGAAATTATCTGTAAATATTTCAATAGACTTGATTTCTGTGGGTAATTGAAAGTTGTCCATCAATCTTCTTCACTAAATAGAGTGTCGATGTCATTCCAATTTGGCAGATTTCGTTTTTTGGGCGTGACTTCAAACTGCAATCCAACCGCATCTATTAGACGTTCAAAAATATCAAATGAGCCTGTGAAACGACCATTTTCTATTTCAGAAATGGTAGATTTATTGACTCCAGATTTTTTTGCCATCATTTGTTGTGTGTAGTCTAATTTCCGCCTTGCTTCACGTATTTTTACTCCAATCTCTGCACGACTAGCCATAAAACCACCCCCATCTGTTCGTCATTTAGCAAAATATTGCTAACCAGTATATATAAGTTTGCTATATGGCGAATATCTTAATATATTTATCTTATATTTGCTATATGGCGAACATTAGAGTTCATATCCTCTATATTTCGCTATATAGCGAATAATTAGCTAATAAACGCTTTCTGAATTACACGGTATATCTACAAAGATAATCGTGGAGAATGGTAATTCAGATATTCTTAGTATTGATGAGCTTAAACAAATAGAAATTGAAAACCTAAAACGGGCTGTCCAGCATTGCGAAGGGAAAATATTTGGTGAAGATGGTGCAGCCAAATTGCTTGGAATTAATCCGACGACCTTAATTTAAAAATTGAAAAAATTAGGGATTCACTATTAATTTTTCCCGGACCTCTACTTTGACATGATAGAGGTCTGGCGATTTTTACTTTTTTCATTTCTTAAAATATTAACTTTACTAAGTTTATAAACCAGAAAAATTTTAAAAAACAAATAGCACAACTCATTGCGAACTTCCCTCTTGCTTCCTGTCTCCAAACTGCCATCAAAACGTCATGGATTTGTCATTTATTCATGTTGAGATAAGCCCATAAATTTAAAAAAGATGTAATGAGGACAATATGGCAGGATTATCGATTTGGCACGTACTTATTTTTGCAATCGTCGTAATTTTACTTTTTGGCACGTCTAAACTCAAAAATCTGGGCAAAGATGTTGGCGGTGCAATCAAGGACTTTAAAAAATCTGTGCGTGAAGAAGAGGCTGAAGCAGCAAAAATTCAACAGCCCCGCACTATTGATGCTGAAGTTAAAGTCAGCGAGAGTTCAATCAAAAGTTAAGGTATCGTCATGCTCAATATTGGAATGACTGAGCTGCTAGCCTTTGGGGTAATTGCACTTCTAGTGCTCGGACCAGATAAGCTACCTGAGGCAGTTCGTTTTATAGGTAAATGGTCTACCAAGATAAAAAGAACCGTCAGCAATATACAAAATGATCTTGACCGTGAATTGCGTCTGTCTGAACTACGTGAGCAAATGCAATCCGAGCTGAAACGTATTCAGGAACTAGAAGCCAAAATGCAAGCACAAATGGCTGATCTCAATGCACCAATTGAGCCGGTCACAAAAATTTCAGAACAGCCGGTACTGAAAACTCAGTCAAGTTATGAACTGGTCAATCAACCGCTTTCCCCGGTTCATTTAACTCCGGCTAAGCAGGTCGCCAAGCAAGAAAAAAAATATCCTGACATGAAGGTGGCCGTATGAATATTTTACCGTCGACTCAAGCCAGCAGCGATCCCCAGAAAGTTCATCTAGAAGAAATGCCGATTACCCGACACTTAGTGATTCTGCGCAAGCATCTTTTCAAGATTGTAGGAATATTGATCGGGCTGTTTTTCTGTCTGCTACCATTTGCGACGCATACCTATCAGCTTTTATCCGAGCCCTTACGTGCCCAGTTACCGGCAAGTTCTACCATGATTGCCACCGATGTAACTGCGACATTTATGGCACCGTTTAAATTGAACTTTTTTGTTGCCCTGCTGATTGCCATGCCTTTTATCTTGTATCAACTTTGGGCCTTCGTTAAGCCGGCACTATATGAAAAAGAAAAAAGTCTGGCTTTGCCGCTCCTGATTGGCAGTATTGTCCTATTTTATGCGGGTATCGCTTTTGCCTATCTGGTGGCTTTGCCGTCTATCCTGCACTTTTTTATCAGTGTATCGCCTGAAACCGTCGCGCCCATGACCGACATTAACAGTTATCTGGCCTTCTGTTTAAAACTTTTTCTGGTGTTTGGATTTACCTTCGAAATTCCGATTATTACCCTGTTATTGATTCTGATCGGTGTGGTGAGCACACAGACCTTGGTAGAAAAAAGACGCTTTATTGTGGTGGGGTGTTTTTTTGTGGCCATGTTTGTAACGCCCCCTGATGCCCTGTCCATGATCATGCTGGCTATACCCATGTGGCTGCTATTTGAGCTAGGTTTAATGGCCGGAAAATTTCTGGAAAAGCGGCATCTAAAAAATAGCTAATTAAGAAAAATGCCTCCTTACTGGGGGCTTTTTTATATTAATTTATTTATATAAATTAATGTTTTATTTAATTATTTTGAAATAAAAGCTTCACCTTTTAGTCATATTTAACTGCTAGTTTATTTCTGACTTTAAAACAACCAAACCTTAGTTGTGGGAATAAAACAATGACAGATTACCTACCTTATGATGAAAATCAGGAACTGGACAATAACACTTCAGATAATCATCATTTTCGGGATATTCTAGAACAATCTATGTCACGTCGTGACTTGATTGCAAAGACTGCAAGTGGGGCTGCAGCATTGGCACTGGCTTCTAGCCTGACTGCGTGTAGCGATGACAATGAAAATGGCAATATTGGGGACGATGAGAGCAATCCGAATCCGCCAACAGACAACAATGCTCGTCCAGAAAAATTAAGTTTTAGCCCAGTGAAAAAAAACCTGGATGACTGGGTTACGGTTCCTGAAGGCTATACAGCCACTGTCCTATATGCAATGGGTGATTCAATTCATCCTATCTACTCTGACTGGGACGATAACAATATTCCGAACGGCCCAAGCTTTCAGTTCCGTTCTGGTGACTGCCACGATGGTATGAGCTATTTTGGTTTAAGCACTAAGACTGGCCGTTATGACGAGAATGCATCTGAGCATGGCCTGCTGGTGATGAACCATGAATATATCAATCAAACTTTTTTACATCCTCAAGGACCAACAAAAGTTGATGGTCGTCGTCCAGAAGATGAAGTCATCCGTGAAGTGAATGCACATGGTGTATCAATTGTGCATATTAAGAAAAATACCGAAACTCAAGTGGTAGAAATCGTTAAATCATCACCATTTAACCGCCGTATCACGGCTTCAACAGTGATGGATTTTTCTGGGCCGGTGACAAACTCTTCATTAGTCCGCACTGCTTTCTCTCCTACCGGTCGTCAGACTCGTGGTACACACAATAACTGTGGTAATGGTTATACACCATGGGGCACTTATTTAACTGCCGAGGAAAACTTTATTGGTTACTTCCAGCGTTCAGGTACAGACCAATATGCAGACCGTAGTGAAGCTGAGAAAACCGCACTTAAACGTTATGGCTTAGGCTTAGATATTTCATATGTTAATAATGAACAAGGACAAAAAGTTCCGGAACGCGACGAGCAAGACCGTATCGTTTATTTAGATAAATCTTCACGTTATGCATGGGAAACAGCTCAGGCTGGAGTTGAATCACAGGATATGTACGACCGCTGGTCAGCTAACGTAACCAAAGCCTCTGCAAGTCAAGACTATCGTAATGCACCAAATACCTTTGGCTGGATTGTTGAAATTGACCCATTTGATAACAGTGCAAATCCGGTAAAACGTACTGCATTGGGCCGTTTTGCTCACGAAGACTGTCGTGCTAGCCGTGCGATTGAAGGTGAACAGTTTGCCTTCTACATGGGCGATGACTCACGTGGTGAATACATTTACAAATTTGTCTCTGATGCAAAATGGGATCCAAAAGATATTAATACCGGCTACCGTGCTGGTGACAAATACATGAATAACGGTAAGTTCTATGTTGCCAGGTTCAATGCAGATGGAACTGGTCAATGGATTGAACTTGCTCACGGTAAAAATGGTTTAACTGCAGAAAATGCGGTATATCCTTTTAGCTCTGATGCAGATGTATTAACTTTTGCACGTTTGGCAGGCGATGCCGTTGGTGCAACGAAGATGGACCGTCCTGAATGGGTAGCCGTTAACCCGGAGAATGGTGAAGTCTACGTTACCCTGACTAATAACAGTAACCGTGGCAATAGTTCAACACAACCTGTTGATGCTGCCAACCCACGTAATTACTCAGATCCTGAAGGCGGTAAAGGTAATGTGAATGGCCATATTATTCGCTTTAAGGAAGAAAACACTGCATCAGAAAGCTTTGAATGGGATATCTACCTGTTCGGTGCTGAAGCATCGATGGATGCCAATATCAACCTGTCGGGCTTAAATGATAATAATGATCTGTCTTCACCAGACGGTATGTGGTTTGATCCTCGTGGCGTACTCTGGATTCAGACAGATGACGGCGCTTATACAGATACCACTAACTGTATGATGCTGGCTGCCCTGCCTGGACAAGTAGGTGATGGGGGTCCAGCAACAACCTCTAGTGGTCAAGCGACGATTGCGGGTGCCCAAGTGACCGATGAAAATTTACGTCGCTTCCTGACTGGTCCAAAAGAGTGTGAAATCACAGGGGTAACCATGACACCGGACTATAAGGCCATTTTCATCAATGTACAGCATCCGGGTGAAGATTCTAAGACCTTTGATGCTCCAACCAGTAACTGGCCTGCAAGTCAATCAGATCGTTCGAACAAGACCGCACGTCCACGTTCAGCAACTGTTGTGATTACGCGCAATGATGGCGGTGTTATAGCCGGTTAAATAGTTCACTTAAATTAAAATGCTGGCTCAATGCCGGCATTTTAATTTTTGAATGTTTTTTAATTTTAAGAGTTAACTGGTCAATAAAAAGCATATTTTTATTTAGAGTTAAATTGATATAAATATTAAAGTATGAAGTGGACTTCGGATCAATATATAAGTGAAATCCAATACAACTAATCATAGCTTCAGCTATCTTCTACTTGGAAGACTTGTAATTTGCAGCTTTAGTTTTGAGTATTTTTCTAAAAAAAAAGCAGGTATCCAAGGAGGGATTGATACCTGCCACTCTAAGGGAACTATATTAATATTCTGCTTCTTTAGTCTTTGAATTACAGTTAGAAACTAGCAACTTTTTCAGCACATTCACAAATCGTTGGTAACTCTCTATTAATCGATGCTGATATTAAGTCTGGTAAAATCTGGTTAACAGCTATCGAAATTTTTTCAGGATAGCCGACCTGATACGACTGACAATCTCGATATAAAAACTGATACAGTTCTTCAGCAACAAATTCGGGACTGTCAATATTTTTTCCCAGTCTGATATTCATTTCTATTGCATTTGAATGATGAATATTGGTTTCGGTAACCCGTAATGAAAAGTATCTGAATCTGATTGAACTTTTGCTGTATTCACGGGCTAGTGCTTCGGTTGCACCACGCAAGGCAAATTGGCTGGCACAATAACTCGCATATCCAGGATAGTCAATACTGCCAAAGGTTGAACCTACATTAATGACCTGGCCAGGCGGACTGATAGATATCAATGGCAGGATTTTTTGTATCAGCTGCATTGGATAAACTGCATTAATCAGCATCATTTGTTCCATGATTTCTTGCGGCTGCTGTGTAAATAGCTTGAAATCACTGATACTGATGTTGTTAATGTAGTAGTGAATGGGTTTATTCAGCGTAGCAAGAGCTTTTACCAGCTCTTCCCTGCTTTGCTGATCGGCAAAGTTGCAATGAATTAAATCCAGTTCTAGCTGTGGATAACATTGGGCTATATTGTCATGTACTCTTTGCAGAATCTGTTGATTCTGCCCAATAAGAACCAGATTGACCCCATTTTGGCCCAGAACCTTTGCAATAGCCTGACCAATACCAGAAGTAGCATCCATAATTGTTGCAGTTAAATTAGGCATAAATACTTTCTCTTGTTCTTAACAGAATGATTCAAGATCGAATCTGCCGCAGGTCATGTGGATCACATCACGAAAAATAACTTAGTACTTAAGATAAACGCCCAAACTTAAAAAATTCTTAATTCTGCACATAAATTTAAATATTATTTTTATTAAAAAAACACATAGAGACCATTTTTTTTAAGAGAGTTTTAAGCCTGCAATCTTAAGTTAGAGTTTCCTTTTATTGACTCATGACAGCTATGTCTTCCTACCGTTCACCCTATAAAGGCACCTCGGGAATACAGCGTATTCTGAATGCGACCCGTTATTCCGTGGCCGGCTTTAAAACAGCTTTTCAAAATGAAGAGGCCTTCCGGCAAATCCTGCTCATCAACCTGATTTTGATTCCTCTGAGCTTTGTCATGCCGGTGAGCCGGGTTGAGCAAGCGCTGATGGTGGCTGTGTGTCTGCTGGCGCTAATCGTTGAATTGCTTAACTCGGCGATTGAGGCGGTGGTAGACCGTATTTCCATGGAGCAGCATGAACTGTCTAAAAATGCCAAGGATATGGGCAGCGCCGCCCAGTTTGTAGCACTCAGTTTAATTACCGTGACCTGGGGTCTTATTTTAGCGGGTCATTTGATTTGACCACGCGCCTGCTACAGCAAGAAAAATGGAAGATTTAAAATGATATTCGAGCATTCCCGGTTTTTACTAACACAAACATTGCTGCTGATTTTCAGTTTTTTGATGCTCTGGAATTTTTTTGATGTAGCTGGGAGGGTTGATTTACAGCTGATCTATCCGTTCATTGATGATCAGGGACAATTTCCCCTGCGGCAACACTGGGCACTGGCAGAACTCAATCACCACTATGTCAAAAATCTGCTGATTCTGGTGTACATAACATTGTTAGCCGGCTGGCTAGTTTCACTGAAATGGCAGAACTGGCATCAACGGCGCTGGGAATTTGGCTATTTCTTTAGCATGGTGGTGCTGACCACGGCCTCAATTGGTATTTTAAAATCCCAGTCGGCGCATGCCTGTCCCTGGGATATGATTATTCCTACCCATGATGGTATTTTGTGGGATTTGAGTGCCACTGCCGGACACTGTTTTCCCGGAGGACATGCATCCAGCGGTTTTGCCTTGATGGCTGGCTATTTTGTCTATCGGATTGCTAACCGCAAGCGGGCTTATTTTTTCCTGATCGCGGCACTGATTTTAGGCTTCGCCATGGGCTGGGCACAAATGATGCGCGGTGCGCATTTTCTGAGTCATAACCTGTGGACTGGCTGGATGATCTGGTGCATGAATGTCATTGGCTATGCACTGTTTAGCCACAAAATGCCACTGGCAAATCACCCCATGCATATGAACATCAGACAGCCTTAATGCCTAAAAACCAAAGCCTATCCACTTAGGCTTCGATCACAGGAAATTTGACCTGTACACACAGGCCACCCAGACTGTTACTTTGCGAAAATTCCAGCGTTCCGCCCAAGCACTCGGTGGCTTTATCTACAATTGACAAACCTAAACCGCTGCCAATTTCGGCATGGTTATGAATCCGGTAGAAACGCTGCCGGATCTGGGCGAATTGTGTAGGATCAATCCCGGCTCCACTATCTTCAATCTGTAAAACTGCCTGCTGGCCTTGCTGAAAAATCGATACATTAATCACGCCGCCTTTCGGAGTGTATTTAATCGCGTTATCAATTAAATTATAAATAATCGAGTGCAAAGCTGAAGCTTGTCCATGAATCAGCAATTCCTGCTGCTGTTCTACACCCAGATCAATCTCTTTCTGTAAGGCCAGCTGAATCAGCTGCTCAATGCAGGCCACGGTCATCTGATTGAGCGAAAGCATTTGTGCAGGCTCGGTTAAGCTGTCGGAGGCATCCTGTTTGGCCAGGCTCAATAACTGGTTGACCAGATGCTGCATGCGTAAAACGCCCTGACTCAGATTATGAAGCGAGTCGCTCTGCGGAAACTGCTGCAATAAAATTTGCAGCTGCAAGTTGAGTGCGGTCAGTGGCGTGCGTAATTCATGGGCAGAATCCGCGACAAATTGACGTTGTTCCTGTTGAGCCAGGGAAATTCGACCAAACAGATGATTCATTTCCTGAATAGTCGGTTCCAGCTCCAGGGGATAATCCTTCATTTCAATCGGCTTTAATTCTTGCGCCTTACGGCTGGCCAGTTCCGTTTTGAAATCATGCAGCGGCTGAAAATTTTTCCGAATCATCCAGCCTAAACCGAATAATGCAAAAGGTAAAAAAAGCACATAAGGAAGAAACATATTGGCTGCCAGTTCCAGCGCCAGTTCCTGCCGGACATTTTGCTGCTGGCTCACCTGAATCTGTAGTTGTTTACCAGGAATAATATAAGTTAACCAGGTTCCATACGGCGTTTGATGCTTGTAAAAACCTGCTTTCTTGACCGGTGCAACCAGCACATCCTGTGGATGCAAGGGAGTAGCTGTCTCTGCATAAGACCAGATATCTACAAATAAATCTTCTTCACTGTACTGTTTTTCTAGATCGATTTGACTTTGTAGCGGTCGTGGATGATTTTCCGCAATGCGCTCGGCCAGACTTTGCATCTGTTTATCTAGCACTTCATTAATTTCTTCGAGGGCAATCCGGTAGGCAGCAAAAATCAGGATACAACCCAGTACCAGACTAAATAAAGAAATGTAAATAATCAGGCGTTTTTGCAAAGAATAACGTTTCTGCATAAGGCTCTATCCTAAGCGATATCCCAGACCACGTATGGTACGGATGAAGTCTTTGCCTAATTTCGCCCGCAGATGATGCACATAAACTTCAACGGTATTACTGCTGACATCACTATCGAAGTCATAAAGCTTGTCTTCCAGATCATTTTTAGAAAAAATTTTGCTGGGATGAGTGAGTAATGCAGTGAGAATCGACCATTCCCGATTAGACAACTCGATCGGCTGACTGTTAAAGCATGCGATGTGCTGCTCCAGATCCAGTTCCAGACCGCTATGTGATAACTTTTTATGGCTCTCTGATCCGGTATGTTTGGAACTACTGCGTCGGATCAAAGCATGAATACGGGCCAGCAGTTCATCAAATTCATAGGGTTTAATCAAGTAATCATCTGCCCCCTGATTCAGGCCATCTACCCGGTTCTGTAACTGATCCCGGGCAGAGATAATCAGCACCGGTAAATTGGGAAACTTCTGCCGGATATGTTTAAGTACCTGCATGCCATCCATCATCGGCAGGCCCAGATCCAGCAGGACAATATCATAGGCCTGCTGTTGTAACTGTTTTAAACCATCCAGGCCATTATTGACCCAATGCACATCAAATTGATGCAGCTTGAGCAAGGCTTCAGTCGACTCGGCAATCATAAAGTCGTCTTCGATAATCAGTATTTTGTGCATTTCAAGCTCTGTTCTTTAATGATGATGAGCATTGTGCAAGCATATCATTTTTAGCTTCAGTCACTTGCGTTTTTATATCCAGCAGACTTAATAAGCTTGGGAAAAGATGATCCTGACTGCGTGCCTGTTTGGTCTGTGCTTTGAGACAGCTCACCTGCTGGGCATTCTGCTGCGTCCAGTCCTGCGAGAACCACATCAGCATCGGAACATGGGTTTGCTGGGTCGGCGCCATACTATAAGGTGCACCATGCAGATATAAACCATGCTCTCCGGTCGATTCTCCGTGATCAGACAGGTACCAGAAACCGGTCTGATACTGGCTTTGCTGTTTTAGGGTCTCAATAACCTGAGCAAGTACATGATCAGTATAGACAATCGAATTATCATAGCTGTTCTTTAATTCTTCAGCGCTGCAGCCCTGAATGGCATTGCTGTTACAGGTGGGCTGGAATGGCTGATACGGTGCTTTGGAACGTTTGAAATATGCTGGCCCGTGACTGCCCATCTGATGCAGCACGATTAATTGTGGTTTCGGATTCGCTTTGTCCAGATGCACCAGATAATCTTTCAGGCTATCCACCAGAATTTCATCAAAACATTCACCAGCATCATCACACCACTTCTGTTTCAGTGGTGCAGGAATCTGGTATTGCTGCACCCGGTCACAGGCGCCTTTACAGCCGGAATTATTGTCGATCCAGGTCACCTGATAACCGGCACGCTGAGCGATATCCAGTAAACCTTCACGGTGGCTGGCTAACTGTTCATCATAATTCTGACGGGACATGCCTGAAAACATACACGGAACTGAAACGGCAGTTGCTGTACCACAGGAACTGACCTGACTAAAATTAATCACCGTTAACTTGCCCAGTTCAGGATTGGTATTACGCGCATAGCCATTTAAAGCAAAACTCTCGGCACGTGCAGTCTCCCCAACCACCAGCACCATCAATTTGGGCTGCTTCTGCATTTGAGCCTGCTGTAGCAGATGGGCATCTTCACCATAAGGAACTAAAGGCAAATTCGCTTTAGGGGCTTTCTTTTTATAATAAGATACGGTGGATACAATGCTGTTTTGCGGGGAAATCATGCCCTTCAGATCGCGGTGCTCGCGGAAGATGGCTGCATAATCGACATAAAAACAGAATAACAGTCCCAGAATCAATCCGGCCGAAAACACACTGCTCAGGCTTTTATGCAACAATTGACGCCCGAAAGATGCAGGCTGAATGTTCAGCATCCAGACGATACACAGCGGAAAAACCACAAAGACCAGCGTCCAGATCAACAGTCGTATTGACCAGAGATCACGGACTTCGCGGGCATCGGTCTGCAGCATATTCTGGATCTGGTCCGGGGTAATCAACACACCCAGACTATTGACAAAATAAGCACTAAAACCGCCCAGAATGATCAGCACGCTGGCCAGTATCTTGGCATTCCATTTCCAGTTCAGCCACTGCAAGACCAGATTGTACAAGCCGATAATCACCAGGACTGTAGCCGCCAATAATGCGCCTGCCTTGAGGTTGGTATAGGGCGTCAGTTGATGGATTTTCTGATAAAAAGCAAAGTTTAAGACCAGCCCCAGCCAAATGGCGAGTAACAGGTTGAAGCGTGCAAGGCTGATGGGTTTGATCTGGCGTAGACCGGGAAAAGAAGGCAGCTTAAGCATTTTTTTAGTTCAAAGACTTTAAGATGCTTTAGCCTAAAATCTGAAGCTTAAAAATGACTTAAAATACTTTCTTAGCGAACTTCATAAAATTTTCAATGCTACTGTTCCAACCTTGTTTAGACTTATTGTTTTAAAAAGGATGTGATTCTCTGACTAGAGCGAATTTGAAAAGCACATCCTGAGTACATTTAAGCTACAGCCACATTAAATAATGAGCCGATCCAGGAGCTAAATAGCATGGCAATCACCCCCCAAAGCATGACTCGAGCCGAACCTTTCCAGATGCTCACCCCTCCTGTATAACTTGCCAGTGCGCCCATAATCCCGAGACTAAGCACACCGATCAGCATCACGCCTTTATCCAGGTACTGTTCAGGCAGTAACAAAATAGAAAGTAGAGGAAATAGTGAGCCTATAGTAAAAGCGATAGCGGATGAAAATGCAGCCTGAAAAGGCTGAGCCGAAGTGTTTTCTGATATACCAATTTCATCGCGGGCATGTGCATCTAAAGCATTGTGTGCGGTGAGCTGCAAGGCAACTTGCTGGGCCACCTCAGGGGTTAAGCCACGCTGGATATAAATATTTTCCAGTTCTTTCAGTTCATGTTCTGGATGACGTTTAAGCTCACGTGCCTCCATATTCAGATCATTCTTTTCAATATCCTGCTGGGATTTGACCGAGATATATTCTCCAGCAGCCATCGACGCAGCTCCGGAAATTAATCCGGCTACACAAGTCACCAACAAGGTATGTGTGGACGCGCCACTGGCTGCCATTCCCACCACCAGACTGGTGACAGAAATAATTCCGTCATTTGCCCCGAGTACAGCTGCGCGCAACCAGCCCGCCCGTTCAAAATAATGTATTTCAAGATGATAAGAATGACGCACGGTATAGTCTCTTTTTTGTTCTCAACATCATGATCGTATATTTATTTCGCTTGAAGAAACAACTCTTTATTTAATAAACTCTTGTTCAGAACAGCTCATGAATGGGTGAGCGCTCTGATTTATCAATTTTTATTGCATGGATTGCATTTTTCCAATTGCACTCATTTTAACATCTGAGAAATTTACAAGTCACAGTCCTAGCACTACAGTTTATTTATTATTAAATGCTGTGTTTTCAAGTACTGATAAAGGTTGCTGTTACATTAATAGCGATGGCCAAAATCGTGGTATTGAATCCATACGCCAGAAGCAAATGTAAAGTATTGAGTATTCTCATGGGTTGGCGAGTAATTGATACATCGGCCGTTTGCGCTGAAGTGCCAATAATATAGCTAAAATACAGAAAATCGGGATAGGTTGGATTTGGCGTACTAGGAAAAGCCAGTCCGCCATGTTTATGCTTTTCTAGGGCTAAATAAAAGTCATGGGCATAATGAATTGCAAAAATGGTGTGCATCAGGAACCAGGCCGAAATAATAGTCAGGATGGATAGCCCTAAATGGCCGGTTCTGATGGCAGCATCTTTAGGTAAATGATGAATTTCAATAATTATGGCAATAAAACACATCACTAAAGTGATGATGACAAGCACCAGAATGACCCATTTGCTGGCATCCTGTTGTATGGCACGTTGTAGGATATGGTGATGGTCTATGTGCCAGAGCTTTTTGATAGTAAAAAGTAAGTAAGCATAAATGGTAATGTTCCAGCTCATCAAAATGCAGGTAGACCAGCTTAAATGAGTTGCTGAATAGAAAATAAAATACCAAATCAGGATAGATGGAAAGATAATAAAGAAATAAAGTCGGGACTGAAGCGCTGTTCTTATAGATTGGAGGAAACGCATGGGCTGTCCTGCATGTCATGAGATGCTTTCATCTAGCAGTATAAAGTATTTTATTAAAACAACAGTATAAAAGAGCTTTTAGTAGATAAAGGCATACTGATTCAAGATTACGATAAAATAGATATTTTAAAATCTAGTAGTAAAAGAAACTAAAAAAATTAATTCCCTATTCTTAAGGAAACTGAATCTTGAACCCTTTTAGCTAAAAAACTAAAAAAGTGTGCAGCAGACTTTAGGTAGACGTCAGTTAAATATGTAATTCCAATATTGATGTTCATCAAAGTTAATTTTGAAATTTTCCGAAGAAATTGAAGCTAAAAATCAAATTATTAAACTTTGATTAGCTTAATTTTTATGAACCAGGCTTAGGATTCTGGTCTCGACTACACACTTTAAAAGAATTCAATATTAAAGTAATGAACATTTACGCAGTTTCTAGTTGACTAACCTGATGATATGCGCGGTTGAAGTACACCAGACTTTCCTCTTGCTGACTGCGTCTAATCGCGATGACTCGACATAAGAAAATACTGTGTGTACCCACTTTTTGAATTTCTTCAATCTGGCAATCAAAGCTCACCAAAGCATCTTCTAAAATTGGAGCACCTGTCTTAAGAGTTGTCCACTCGCCTATCTTAAATCGCTCTTCTGAGCTGAATTTACTAGATGCAAATGCATTTGAGATGTATTCATGCTGCGTGCTGAGTACATTTACTGCCAGCACGTTATTTCTCATAAAATGTGCATGCGAGCGAGAAGATTGATTCATACACACCAGCAATGTCGGCGGTGTATCCGTCACACTACAAACGGCAGATGCGGTAAAGCCATGTGTTCCTGCTATACCTTCGGTTGTAATCACATTTACAGCCGTGGTTAACAAGGACATTGCATTTCTAAAGTCAGTTGCTTCAATCATCTCTTTTGTCTCAAATGTATATGTAACCTGTCTTTACTCAAAGTCAGGTAAATAATCTATGGATCATTTACCCTCCTCTGGTGAAGACCATTTCGTGCTAAGCGCCCAGCTCTTGACGAACAATCGCTGCCCCTGTACTTAGTGCTTCGAGTTTGCCCCGAGCCACTTGACGAGACAACGGTGTCATCCCACAGTTGGTTGATGGATACAGTTTGTCTGCATCCACAAATTGCAATGCTTTACGCAGTGTATTGGCAACTTCTTCAGGCGTTTCGATTTGATTGCTTGCAACATCAATCGCACCGACCATGACTTTTTTACCCCGAATCAGCTCAATCAGATCCATCGGTACACGCGAGTTTTGACACTCGAGTGACACGATATCAATTTTAGATTGTTGCAGTTTAGGGAAGGCTGCTTCGTACTGACGCCATTCATTACCGAGGGTCTTTTTCCAATCGGTATTGGCTTTAATGCCATAACCATAACAAATGTGTACCGCAGTTTCACATTGCAGACCTTCAAGCGCACGCTCTAAAGTCGCGACGCCCCAGTCATTCACTTCATCAAAAAACACATTAAAGGCAGGTTCATCAAACTGAATGATATCTACTCCAGCAGCTTCAAGTTCGCGTGCTTCCTGGTTCAGGATCTTGGCAAATTCCCAAGCCAGTTTTTCACGGCTTTTGTAGTGACCATTATACAAAGTATCAATCATGGTCATTGGACCAGGCAGTGCCCATTTGATCGGCTGCGTGGTTTGGCTACGCAAAAATTTTGCATCATCCACGAACACTGCTTTTTTACGGGAAACTTCACCGACTACTGAAGGTACGCTGGCATCATAACGGTTACGGATACGCATGGTTTCACGTTTCTCAAAATCCACCCCTTCAAGATGCTCAATAAACGTGGTCACAAAGTGCTGACGGGTCTGTTCACCATCACTGACAATATCAATGCCAGCATGGACTTGTTCATGCAAAGACAGTTTTAAGGCATCACGTTTCGCTTCTAGTAGTTCTTTACCTTCAAGTTTCCAAGCTGACCAGAGCTTTTCAGGTTCTGCCAGCCAGGACGGTTTTGGCAAGCTGCCTGCTGTAGAGGTCGGGAGTAACTTTTCAGGTTGTAAAAGTGCCATGTCTAATCTTCTTTCTCTAAATTCGTTTATATATGTGATCTATCAGGCAGCGTTGTCTTGCTGAGCCGTTGCTACTTTAAAATTGGCAGCCCATTCATCCAGAATGTCTTTATATGGCTTAATGAAGTTTTCCTCTGTCCATTTACCTTGTTTGACTGCTAGTTCCCCACGTTCAACACGATCATAGACAATGCGAGTTAATGAATAGTCGCCATAGCTCAGGCTAGGCTGATACACCACACCTGCGGGTGAATTGGTGTTGTAAATTTCAGGACGATAGATTTTCTGGAAGCTTTCCATGGTGCTAATCGCACTGATCAATTCAAAATCGGTGTAATCATGCAGCAAATCGCCCGCAAAATAGAATGCCAACGGCGCATTGCCATTTTCAGGTTTAAAGTAGCGAACACTTAAGCCCATTTTTTTAAAATATTCATCGGTACGTGAGTAGTCATCATTAGTGTATTCCACGCCTAGAACAGGATGCACATTGGCACTGCGGTAGTAGGTTTTCGTAGTGGAAACACTCAGACAAATCACAGGCTGTTTATTAAATTCAGCTTTAAAGACTGCTGAATTCACAAGATGCTGGTACAGCTTGCCGTGCAGGTCACCAAAGTCTTCAGGTTTTTCATTGGCCTTGCAACCTAGGGATGGTAATACCACACTGAAGTCATAATCACGTACATAAGATGAGAAGCTATTCCCGATCATGCCTTCAATGCGTTCATTGGTATGATGGTCGATAACAGTACTTTTCAAGGTTTCAATGAATGGGAAAGTTTGCCCATTACCTTCGATATCAATTTCAGCAGAGATGATGTCAATTTCTAGTGAATAACGATCACCTTTAGGGTTATCTGCCGTTGCCAAGCTGTTAAAACGGTTATTAATCATCGCAAGTGTACGACGAAGATTCTCCTGACGGCTTTCACCACGTGCCAGATTGGCAAAATTGGTGGTTAGACGTGTATTATTTGCTGGTTCGTAGTTCTCATCAAAACGAATACGTTTAATTGAACATTGGAATGCTGTACTCATGGAGATATGCCACCCTAAATTTTTATAAAAAAAGCAAATTTCTGTATGGCTGTATTTAAGCGTGAATCCAAACATGAGTAAAACGATATAAATTCAGTAAAAGATGAGTTAAATTCATCTTAACAAGTGTAATGTATAAATAATGATCTATACTCCAATAAGGAAATTAAGATTCTAGTTTATATTGCCGATCATTAGACCTCTTTCATAAATCAT
>NZ_DFRO01000017.1:0-45865 GCF_002381195.1 Acinetobacter sp. UBA3461
TTATTCTAAACACCCCCTGTCTGATGGCAGGGGGTGTTTTTTTATATAATTTTTTAATTTATTTCGAATTTTTAAAAGCAGATAAGATCATTTGATAAAAATAAGATACTAATTAATATTAATATTAAAAATGAATAGCTTAAATGGTGCATAAAAAATGCAAGGAATTGTATGTAATTTAACAAATCTATGTTATAAAAAATTAAAGC
This sequence comes from Acinetobacter sp. UBA3461, assembly GCF_002381195.1. NCBI lineage: Bacteria > Pseudomonadati > Pseudomonadota > Gammaproteobacteria > Moraxellales > Moraxellaceae > Acinetobacter > Acinetobacter sp. UBA3461. The sequence continues at coordinate 210 of NZ_DFRO01000017.1, forward strand.
GGCATAAAAATTGCTTATAAAGCGCGGTTTGAATAATGAGGGGTAACAATGAAATTATCAGTGGGCTTAAAAGTTGCGAACTCGCTGTCATTAACTCCACAATTACAGCAAGCAATTCGTTTATTGCAACTGTCGAGTCTGGAACTTGAACAAGAAATTCAGTTACAGCTAGATAGTAATCCTTTGCTGGAAAAAGTTGAAGAACAATCAAATTTAGAAAGTTTGTCTACTTCTGAACTTGAGCCTGACCAAAAAGACTTAACCAATGAATTGAATGCAGATCATTTGCCTGATGATTTGCCTGTAGATACCGATTGGGATGATGTATATACCCATCAACCAACCAGCTTGGGTGCAGCTGAATACGAAGAGCGTGAAGATAATCGTCAGGGACATTTAAGCCTACAGCAACATCTCATTGAACAGGTAAATCTGCTACATTTTTCTAAGATTGATAAGTTGATTGCACATTGCATTATCGACTCCTTGGATGATAAAGGTTTTCTTGAAGTTGATATTTCGGAAATTACAGCCTCAGTTCAACACTTGCTGCAAAGCATGGACTATGAGGAAGAAATTGAAGATGATGAAGTCCTTGTAGTACTCAAACATATTCAACGATTAGAGCCTATTGGTGTCGGTTCGCGCAATTTGGCTGAATGCCTGATGGTTCAGCTGGATAATTTGCCCGCTTCCACACCTTGTCGTAATGATGCAATCAAGCTGCTACAGCATTATGAACTACTCATTACCAATGAATTACCTCGGCTGATTAAGCAAACTGGTTTGAATCCAGAGCAGTTGCGCTGTGCAGTAGATTTACTTAAAACCTTAAAGCCACATCCTGGTCTGGAATTTGAAGATCGTGAATCTGATTATCAGGTGCCCGATGTTGTCGTGTTGAAAAAGAATGACTGCTGGCAAGTAATGTTGAATCCTGACGTGATGCCAAAACTACGTGTGAATTCGTTTTATGCCAATATGATTCGTCGTGCGGATCAAAGTGATGACAATCAGTATTTAAGAAATCAGATGCTGGAAGCCAAAAATTTCATTAAGAGTATCGATGAACGTCATAAGACTTTGTTAAAAGTAGCCACTTGTATTGTCGAACATCAAAAAGCTTTTTTAGAAATTGGTGCTGAAGGGATGAAACCTCTAGTATTACGTGATATTGCTGAAGAAGTGGAGCTCCATGAATCAACAGTTTCTCGGGTGACAACCAATAAATACATGCTGACACCGCGTGGTCTTTTTGAATTGAAATATTTCTTTTCCAGTCATGTCGGTACGACTTCGGGTGGGGAAGCATCTTCAACTGCGATTCGTGCCAAGATTAAGAAATTGATTTCTGAGGAAAATATACGTAAGCCGTTGTCGGATAATGCAATTGCCAATATGTTAAAAGAGGAAGGTATTGATGTAGCAAGACGTACAGTCGCTAAATATCGTGAATCGTTACATATTCCTTCATCTTCTGAACGAAAGGTCTTGATCTAAGTTTTAAAATCTGACTATTCTAGAGATTCATCATGACACTATGATGAATCTCTTTTTCTTTTGAGGAACCGTAAAATGATTTGATCCAATTTCTGAACTGTAACCTTGCATTGGTTATTGTCATCGAATCATTTGACTGTGACTCGTCTAATCCTAACGAAGTTGAGGGATAGAACTATGCAAATAACAATTCGTGGACATCATTTATCTATTACGCCAGCAATTGAAGATACTATAAAAACAAAGTTCCAGCAGATGACTAAACATCTGGATCAAGTGAACAGTATGCAGGTTAAACTTTCAAAAGATCATCAGATTGATAAGCGCTCTAAAAAAGGAAGCAGTAATCATATTGCGGAAGCGATTATCAGATTACCGGGAATCGAATTTTTTGCGCATGCCAATGCCGATGATATGTATACCTCGATCAAGCTTTTGACAGAAAAATTAAAAAAACAAATTGATCGATATCGAAAAATGAACCTGAATTATCAGCCATTGGCTTTATAATCGGGCAGAATGGAAAAAGAGGTTTTTAAAAGCCTCTTTTTTTATATATATAATGTATGTGACTAATGAATTATTTTTTTTATTTATAGTAAAATGATCCGTTTTACACCCTTAGTCCTATAAGAGGTCTTGTGATGAATAATGAACAGCTCGCTGAAATCTTAAAAGCCGCGTTCCCAGAGGCTGACATTGCTGTGAGTGGTCAGGGCGGCAAATATGATCTCCGTATTGTGGATGATCAATTCGATGGTAAGCGACCAGTTGCTCGACAACAAGCTGTTTATGCTCCTCTCAATTCTTATATCGCCAGTGGTGAAGTCCATGCCGTAACAATTCGCGCAATGACCAAAGAAGAATGGCGCAAAGCAAGCTTATTTGGAGCTTAATAGATTAATGGATAAATTTTTAATTCAGGGCGGCAATAAGCTCGAAGGTGAAGTGCGTATTTCCGGTGCGAAAAACGCAGCACTTCCACTACTGGCTGCAATGATTCTTGCAGATACTCCCATTACCTTGACCAATGTGCCTAATCTGAAAGATGTAAACACATTGGTTAAGCTTATTGCCGGTCTCGGGATCACCATGAAATATGAAGGTGATACTGTGGTTGCGGATACTTCAACCCTGGATAACCAGTTTGCACCATATGAGTTAGTAAAAACTATGCGTGCATCCATTTTGGTGCTTGGTCCATTGCTGGCGCGCTACGGTAGTGCGCAGGTGTCTTTACCTGGTGGTTGTGCGATTGGTTCTCGTCCTGTTGATCAGCATTTAAAAGCTTTGGAAGCGCTTGGTGCTGAAATTCAGGTGGAAGCTGGTTATGTCCATGCCAAAGTTGATGGTCGTCTGAAAGGTGGCGAAGTTGTCTTTGACATGGTGACCGTGGGTGGTACCGAAAATATTCTGATGGCGGCTGTGCTGGCAGATGGCGTAACGACAATCCGTAATGCAGCACGTGAACCTGAAATTACCGATCTTGCGCAAATGCTGATTAAAATGGGTGCCAAGATTGAAGGTTTAGACACAGATACGCTGATTGTCACTGGTGTTGAAAGCCTACATGGCTGTGAATATGCTGTGGTTGCTGACCGTATTGAAACAGGTTCATATTTAGCTGCTGCTGCGATCACAGGCGGTAAAGTAAAAACAACGAATACAGATCCAAACCTGCTTGAATCAGTATTAGAAAAATTTGAAGAAATGGGTGCAGAAGTTACACGTGGTGACGACTGGATCGAACTGGATATGATGGGTAAACGCCCGAAAGCTGTCAGCTTCCGTACTTTGCCGCATCCAGAATTTCCAACAGATATGCAGGCTCAGCTAATGGCAGTGAATGCAATTGGCCGCGGTTTTGCGACAATTTCCGAAACGATTTTTGAAAACCGTTTCATGCATGTTCCTGAGTTAGCTCGTATGGGGGCGAATATTCAGGTTGAAGGTAATGATGCTGTGGTGACGGGTGTGGAAAAACTTTCTGCAGCACCGGTGATGGCGACAGATTTACGCGCTTCATTCTCTTTGGTACTGGCAGCGCTTGCCGCTGAAGGGGAAACAGTGATTGACCGTATCTATCATATTGACCGCGGTTATGAAGATGTCGAAGCGAAGTTACAAGGTTTAGGTGCCCAAATTAAGCGAGTAAGTTAATGAGCGATATGAGAAACGATGATCCAAACTTTGACGTAATGGGCAATTTTGATCATGGTTTAACTTTAGCATTAAGTAAGGGCCGTATTTTAAAAGAAACTCTACCGTTACTTGAAACGGCAGGTATTAACCTGCTGGAAGACCCGGATAAGTCGCGAAAGCTGATTTTCCCGACGACCCATAAACAAGTTCGTATTCTGATTTTACGTGCTTCTGATGTGCCAACCTATGTTGAAAATGGCGCAGCAGACATCGGTGTGGCAGGTAAAGATGTGTTGATGGAGCATGGCGCGCAAAATGTCTATGAGCCATTAGATCTAAAAATTGCCAACTGTAAACTGATGACAGCAGGCAAGGTTGGCATGGAACGTCCGAAAGGCCGTCTTAAAATTGCGACTAAGTATGTGAATTTAACCCGTCAATATTATGCAAGCCTAGGTGAGCAGGTTGATGTGATCAAGCTTTATGGTTCTATGGAACTTGCACCGCTTGTGGGCCTGGGTGATTATATCGTTGACGTTGTCGATACGGGTAATACCCTTCGTGCTAACGGCCTAGAGCCACTGGAAGAGATCTGTAAAGTATCTTCACGTTTGATCGTCAATAAAGCCAGCTTTAAACGTAAACAAGTGTTGTTAAATCCAATTTTGGCACAGCTTGAACAAGCGGTTGAAGCACGTGAGCAAGCGAAAAAAGCTTAATTTTTCATTGTTCTAAAAGACCGTCCATAGGGGCGGTTTTTTTTATATCTCGAAATTTATTGATATTTTAGAGAAATCATCAATTTTGCCGAAAGCTATTTCCAATAAAACTCATGCTCAAGAAAGTAGATAGATAACCACAAAGCCTGTTAAAACAGGTAAACTAATCTTTTCCATATCAACCTTGTGGGTAAATTGATGCGACGTTTATCGACTCAAGATCAAAACTTCAAGCAGGTATTTGCTGACTTGTTAGCTTTTGAAACAGTGAGTGATCCTGAACTTTTAAAAACCGTAGATCAAATCATTGCTGATGTGCGTCAGCATGGTGATGCTCATGTTCTTAAACTTACTCAGCAGTTCGATCGACATCCAGCGCATCAATTTTCAGATCTGGAACTGACTCAAGAACAATTGAAAGCTGCCTTTGATGGTTTAACAGTTGAAGTGCGTGAAGCTTTAGAACTCGCTGCCAACCGTGTACGTGAATTCCACCAAGCACAAAAGCAAGATGGCTGGACCTATGTCGATGCTTTAGGTAATACCTTAGGTCAAAAAGTCACACCGCTGGATCGTGTGGGTATTTATGTACCGGGCGGTTTGGCATCGTATCCATCTTCAGTATTGATGAATGCAGTACCTGCCCATGTTGCAGGTGTACCTGAAATTATCATGGTGGTTCCTGCACCAAATGGTGAATTAAATCCATTGGTATTGGCTGCTGCATATTTGGCGGGCGTAATACGTGTCTTTACCATTGGTGGTGCGCAAGCAGTTGCAGCATTAGCCTATGGTACAGAAAGCATTCCATCTGTAGATAAAATCACAGGCCCCGGTAACCGTTTCGTTGCTGCGGCAAAACGTGCGGTATTTGGTCAAGTCGGTATCGATATGATTGCCGGACCTTCTGAAATTCTAGTGTATGCAGAAGGTGAAAATAATGCTGAGTGGCTGGCAATGGATTTATTGTCACAAGCTGAGCATGACACGGTTGCACAAGCGGTATTTATTACCCCTGATGAAGCCTTGTTAAATGCAGTTGGCGACTGGATTGAAAAGCATTTAGAGGCTTTACCAAAAGCAGAAATTGCCCGTACTTCGATTGAAAACCGCGGTGCATTGGTATTGGTGAAAGACCGTGCTGAAGGTGTAGAACTGATTAACCAAGTGGCGCCTGAACACTTAATGCTGTGTTTAGATGAAGCAGAAAAAATGGCTGAAGATATTCGTCATGCTGGTGCGATCTTCATGGGTCGTTACACCCCTGAAGCGATTGGTGACTACTGTGCAGGTCCAAACCACGTACTACCAACGTCGGGTACAGCACGTTTCTCATCCCCACTTGGTGTATATGATTTCCAAAAGCGTTCAAGCTTGATTATGTGCTCGGAACAAGGCGTGAAAACTTTAGCGAAAACTGCAGATGTATTGGCACAAGAAGAAAATCTTGATGCGCATGCACGTTCAGCACGTTATCGTTATCAGTAATTAAAAATATAAAACTTCTCCCTAACCCTCTCTTGCGCTTCATTTTAAAGCAGTGCTTTAAAACTTGCTCAGGAGAGGGAGATTACATGATTGAATTAATTATCTAGTAAAGCAATATGTAAGAGTTTAGAGATCCCTCTCCCTTTGGGAGAGGTTAGGAGAGGGCTAATAAGAGAACAAAGATGTCAAAGATCACCATAGAACAAATGCGTTTTTGGAGTGCTGAAGTACGTGAGTTAGAACCGTACACACCGGGTGAACAACCAAAAATCCAAAATCTTTTAAAATTAAACACTAACGAAAACCCATATCCGCCGTCACCGAAAGTGGTGGAAGCAGTCCAGAAAGTATTGGCAAATGGTGCAGATGTTTTACGTTTGTATCCTGACCCTGATGCCTCTGAACTGAAGCAAGCGATTGCGAAACAGCAAAGTGTGCCCGTTGAGCAAGTCTTTGTCGGCAATGGTTCGGATGAAGTTTTAGCGCATATTTTCAAAGCATTCTTCGTTCAAGAATTGCCATTGCTCTATCCAGATATCACCTACAGTTTCTATCCGGTTTATAGTCAGTTCTTTGGGGTGAAAACCAAAGTATTGCCGCTCAATGATGATTTTGAAATTGTAGTCGATGACTATAAACAACCAAATGGCGGCATCATTATTACCAATCCAAATGCACCAACCAGTATTGCACTGGGTTTATCTGCAATTGAAGAAGTGCTTCAAGCTAATCCAAATTCGGTTGTGGTGATTGACGAAGCCTATGTCGACTTTGGTGCAGAATCAGCGGTGGCGTTGGTTGAGAAATACGACAATTTGGTGGTCTGCCAAACCATGTCTAAGTCCCGCTCATTAGCAGGTCTACGGGTTGGTTTTGCGATTGCGCAGCCACATTTAATTGCAGCATTGGAAGCGGTTAAAAACAGCTTTAACTCTTATCCAATGGATCGTTTTGCCATTGCAGCAGCAGTAGCTTCCTTTGAAGACCAAGCTTACTTTGAAGCGCAAAATGCCAAAGTGATAGCGAGCCGTGAGAAATTGACAACACAGTTAAAAGAACTTAGATTTAAAGTTTTACCATCGGCTGCCAATTTCATTTTTGCATCATTGCCAAGCAAAGATGCAGGTGAGTTAGCATCTGAATTACGTGAACATGGTATTATCGTGCGCTATTTTAATAAGCCACGTATCAATCAGTTCTTACGTATTACTATTGGTACAGATGAGCAGAATCAACGTTTGATTGATACATTGAAAAATGAGATTTTGATTTAAGTGAATCTATCCCTTGCGGAGCAGTGCTCCTCATCCTTTGATAAAGGAGAGAACTCCTTCCTCTAGAAAAGATGAGAAGCATTGTTTCTCAAGGGGAGAGATTCATAAAAAAACGACTCAATTGAGGCGTTTTTTATTTATTCAGGTGTGTACCAAGTATTGAGTAGATTCAACATCGCTTCGACTTTATCAAAACATTCCTGATATTCGGCATCGCAGTCTGATGAAATGGTAATCCCCCCACCAGCCCATAGTGACATCTCATTTTGGTATTTCTGTATTGAGCGGATCAGAATATTCCAGGAACCAGTGCCATCAAAATTAAAATAACCCATTGAGCCACAATATGCACCTCGTGGCGCATCTTCAAGTTCTTCAATAATCTGCATGGCACGGATTTTAGGTGCACCAGTAATAGATCCGCCAGGAAGGGCGGACATTAAAACATTAAATGGATTTACATCTTTTTTTAATGTAGCTTGTACCTCACTAACCATATGATGAACTTGATTAAAGCTTTCAATATTGAACAGCTTTGGTGTTTTAACTGAGCCAGTTTCCGCATAAACACTTAAATCATTACGTAATAAATCCACGATCATCACATTTTCAGCTTGATCTTTCTCAGAATTTTTTAAGGTCTGTTTGGACTGCTCATCCAATATTGGATCTATATAACGCGGCATCGTGCCTTTGATCGGTTTGGTAATAATCCGTCGCTCAGATTGAAACTCAATAAACAGTTCTGGTGAACAACTTAACAGCTCAAACTCACCTACGCGTAAATAACCAGCATAAGGTGCATTGGTTAGCTGCCAAAATTGTTCTGCTGTAGCTAACACAGAGCCTTTAGCTTGTGCTGAAAATTCTTGAGTCAGGTTGATCTGATAACAATCACCAGCTTTGATATATTCCTGAACCTGACTGAAAGCCTCCTGATAAGCCGATTTATTCCAACGCGCTGTACATGGAGAAACTAAATTAAATTCAGACTTATCCTGGAATTGATCAAGTAAAGCCTGAATCTGCTGAAAAATATGTTTCGCTTGAGGATCACTACTTTTAAAAATCCATCCTTGAGGGTTGAGTTCTAAATAAGTAGAGAATTGCCCAATAAAAAGTGCTGGCTGCTGGCGCTGTCTATAATGAACTTGCTGCTGAGCTGCGTAGTCATAAGAAATGAATCCTACAAAGCCGCCATTAAATCTTGTAGAGTCCGAGGTTGATTTAGACGTGAAATTAATAGTTAAATCTGGCGCAACGACTTCATACTGATTAAAAGAAACAGCCTGATAAGTTTGTATAATATCATACTGTATAACTGTATAACGTTCAGCACAGCAGGCAATAAATGGCGTACCGTTGTCATATAAATATACAGCATGATCCAGGGAGCGCAATGCTTCCAAAATGGCATGCGGGGAACTATTTGAAGCAGACAGGAGATGTTGAAAAGTTAGGCTATGCATTCAGTTTAAAGCATTCAAGAGACTGAGATGATTCTATCTCAATTATCAAGAAAAATGAGGTAGAACTTGTATATACCGTTTATCGGTGAATAACGAAATGCGACCAACAACAGTTGAACAAAAAATGACACGCAGCTAATTTAGGGGGGCGAGCAAATCACTCAAGGATTAATTGTTCGTGCTGTCGTAAAATAAAAATACATCATGGACAAAGAGTGATTCACAACCAAAAAAATAATACTCTTGGGAGAGTACGAATGAAAAAATTCACTAAATTAGCTTTAATTTCTTCAATGGCGATTAGCGCAAATGCGATGGCAATGCAAGCCATGGATGATTCAGCATTAAGCGCAACTACAGGTCAAGACGGTTTGAGTATCGGTATTGGTATCTCTAAAATTGAAATTGAAAAGTTGTTTATTCATGACAATGGTGGTTTATCTACAACTGCTACGATGGAATCGTTTGGTGGTATAAAGTTAAAATCAGATCAAAGCGGTATTGAGTATACACCAGGTAAATTACCAACTCTTCAACGTGGTACAGTAGTTGAGATAGACACAAATACAGCTTCATATGATTCAGCCTCTCGAGCTGTTAATTTAGGTGGTAAAGGTGAATCTGCAGCAATTGTTATCTATGGTAATGGTATAGCTGGTGATGCAAACGAAACACATGGTCTTGTGATCGGTGCAAACTATGACGATAACGGTGCGTATTTGCTGGCTAGTCGTAACCTTGCAGATTTAACAATCGACTCTGATGCTGGTGATGGTAATCCATTCATTAATATTGGTGCAAAAGTTTCAGGTTTAGATATCAAAATTGGTAAAATTGGTGTTCAGGCTAGTGCAGCTTTAAATAATAGTGCTACCTCAATCCGTCGTGGTGGTACTGGCAAGGTTAATGATATCTTAAGTGGACTGTCTATCAAGACTGGTCCAATGTCAGCTAATATTCAATTAGGCGCCGCACCACAAGGCGCAATGATTCAATTGAGTGCTAAAATGGTTGGCGGCTTAACGATTGAAAACTTAGGTATTCTTGATAATTCAACGACTGGTGCAACAGTTGCTACAGGTGTAACCACATCAGGTCCAGGTGAAATTTTCATTGGAAGTATTAAGGTAACTGATGCTAATTCTAAAGATTTAACGTTGAATCAAAGTATCAGTGTATTCGGTGCATCAGGTTTACCAGCTGAAAATGCTAATAAAAATGGTTTCATTCGTATTGTAAGTACTAGTGGCGCGCATGATACTTATGTACAAGGTATTCAATTGGGTAGCCGAACTGCAGCTTCTATTGGTGATATGGAAGTTCAGGGCATGCAAACTTACTATAGCCCATCCCAAGGTACTTACCATCCAGGTGCGATTATTACTATCGCTGGTCACTAAGTTCAATCGAAAAAGCGCGTGTTTACACGCGCTTTTTTTATGACTGTATCATTTATCTAAAAAAATAAAAAAAGACTGTATTTTTTTGAAAAAGAAGGTATCTTTCTAGTTACAAGGAAGTAGGGTGAAAACTCTATAAAAAGAATAATCAGGCGCATCATGCCGATGATAAGAAAAGTAAAAAAATATGTTAGAGATCGCGTTGGGCTCGGCATTGATCTACTACGCTGCCAAAGAAGCCTTTGATATAAAGGAACAACCCGCTGAAACAGTTCGCTATACTGAAACCCTAGATTCCCGTCAGGATTCTTTTGTACGTATGCATCGTGAGCCCGTGCGGATTAAACCTGCCTTACAGGATCAATTTAGGGGAATTGTTAGACAAGCTTATGACTACAGTTGTGGCTCGGCAGCGCTTACGACCTTATTGAATGGTTATGTAGGTACGCAACTGGATGAACAGCAAGTAATGAATGGCTTAATGCAATTTGGTGAAACAGATAAGATTGTTGAACGCCGTAGCTTTTCTCTTCTGGATATGAAACGTTTTGTAGCCGCTTTGGGCTTGGAAAGTGGAGGCTATAGAGGAGAATTTGAAGACTTGGTCAAACAAGGGCAGCCGGCTATTGTTCCTATTTCTTATGCAGGATTTAAACATTTTGTTGTCTATAAAGCATATAAAGATGGGCGTGTTTATGTCGCAGATCCAGCACTCGGTAATATTAGTTTTGATGAACAACGTTTTAAACAGGTCTGGGAAAATAATACGCTGTATTTAATCAATGTGCCTGAGCAATATCGTAAAAACCTCTTGGCACTCCAAGATTCAGATATGCGCCATGTTGAGGATGCCACGATTAACCGTTATGCATTGGTAGATTTTCAGTATCCACAGTTCTATATGGAAAAAATTGCAGATAAGGCATCTACAATTCGTCTGGATACCAATATGAATCCAGAATCTGAGTCCTTTGGACAGCCAACCTATAACTTCTTAAGACTTTATTATAAGAGCAAGTAAAAACTAATTAAAAAACTGAATTAGAAAAATAAAAATGGTGGGATGCAACATGAAACGTGAATGGATGAACAAAACTCTCTTGGCACTTAGTGTTCAAATGGTCATGGGGGCAGCATATGCTGCAGATGAGCCGGCATTAGGGGAATACGAGGAAGTCGTAGAAGTAGAAGAAACTGTTGCTGAATCTGTAGCTGAACCTGAATTAGGTGGATATGAGCAAATCATTGAGACAGAGGAGAAAATAGCAGAATCTACACAACCAACTACTGTAGAACAACGAGTTACAGAGCCAGTACAAGCTTCATCTGCATTACAACAGCGTGAAGGGGATGCATCTCAAGAAACGAATCTTGAGGAGGTCTTTACTTCAAATGAGCGTCAGTATTCACTTATTAAGCAAGGTGAAATTTCATCGTATTATGATATTGACTATACCTATTATCGAGATACTCAGTTAGATCTGGAAATGGCACAAGGCCAACTGTATCAGTTACGTGTTCAGGAAAATGCAACCCATACGCTGACTAACACATTCACTGCACAATACGGTCTAAAGGACAATTTAACCCTAACAGCGTCTTTACCGCTGGTAACCAAAACAGACTTATTGAAAGATACGTCTACAGCAGGTTTAGGTGATATAAGTCTTGGAGCACGTTGGGAACCATTTCCATTAAAAGCAGGACGTCTGCCACTCATTTTATTTGGTAATCTTTCCACTAAGACCGGTGATAGTCCATATGAAATTAATGCGGCTGATGATTTATCCACAGGTAAGGGCTATTACGCTGTAGGCGTGGGAGCAAGTACCCGTAAATATATTGATCCAGTCGTATTGTTTGCTTCTGTTTCTGCCAATTATGGATTTAAAGTAACTGACTTAAATCAGCGTCGGGGTTACCGTGTAATTGATGAATTTGAACCCGGAATCAGTGGTGGTTTTGCTTTTGGTTTTGCTTATTCCTTTAATTACGATGTCTCAATGACAATGTCCTATCAGCAAAGCTTTAATACTGGTTCAGAGTTCAGATATTCAAGTGGTGAAAGTTACTCGCCAGCAGATCAAACCAGTTCAACCTTTGCAATTTCCCTCGGGGTACGTATCTCTCCTGAAACAATTGTCAATGGTACTGTAGGGCTAGGATTAACGGAAGATGCACCTGATGTCTCGCTCGGTCTATCTTTCCCACTCGATATTTTAGGTTTTGGTAAGAAAATTCGCTAAGGGGCTGTCTTATGAGACAAATTCGACTCAGCCCGTTAGTGAGTGCCATTCTTTTAACGGGTTGTTCAGGTGCAGCATTTGCACAATTAGGAACAAATTTATCGGTTGACCTGCGCTCGCTTTCACTAGGTAATGCAGTCACTGCAGATCCGCCAGGAGTTAATGCTGTTCATTTTAACCCGGCAGGTTTGACTAAAATTCAGGGCTTACAAACTGAGCAACAGATTATTATTGCTAATTTTGATATTGGACGTGAGTTCAGTGTCCCTGCTGGTTATAACGTTTTCGGTTATTCAGATGATCCTTTGGTTTGTAATGATGGACCAGAGGTCAATTCAGATCTATGTACTGATTTTAAAGATGGGCCGATCAGAGGTGACGTTGAATACGTTAGCTTATATGTACCTATTTTAAAAAAGATGGTAGATCTGGGGGAAGGGATGCCAGTGGCTGCACCCACTATGGGAATTGCCTATAATCCACCAGGCTCCAAAGCAACTTATGCGACAGCTGTATATGCACCTCTTATGGCGGGTTTTGGTGCTGAAAGTGGCAATCCTGCAAACTATATGGGGCAGCAGGTTGCACTTGAGCGGATTACCTATCTGTCACCTTCGGTAGGCTATCAGGTCAGTGATACGCTTTCGATTGGAGGTGGTGTCGGTATGTCATACCAAGCCATGGGTATGAAAACCGACCTACGTTTTCCGAATGAACTCATCGGCATGCTGAGAATGATCGATGAAGTGGTATGTACACCATTTAAAGAAAACTCGGACATTATCACCGATATTCTTTTACTCGGGATGTGTAATGCTCAAGAAGGAATGAATCCATTTGGCAAATTTGGTCAAATGCAACTTGGACTGGAACAATCCCTGAGCCCGAGTTATAACTTGGGTGTACTATGGGAACCTACTGAAGATTTCAGTTTTGGTATGGTCTACCAAAGTTCAGCAAAAATGCGCCTTAAGGGTAAATATCACATTGATAATGCCAGAGCGCCGCAGGAGATGATCAAGGGCTTGATGTCTTCTCCGACAGGGCAGATTCTTGCAGCGATTCTCGGATTCCCAAATTCTGTCCCATCGAGTGAATCTGGTTTGGTATCCATGGATCTGGAATTTCCTGCACATTTTCAGGCGGGGATTAAATATAAATTATTGCCTGATTTACAAGTTAATTTTGATGTTGGGTGGACAGATTATAAAGCCTGGGACAAATTCCGTTTCGAATTTGATCGACAAATTTCAGCATTGAAAATTGCCAAACTTTTATCTGCAAATGTTACCGATACTTCATTGGCATTACCCCTTGAGTTTACCTCGCCATGGAGTTGGGGAATCGGGTTTGAATACTCAGCAACAGACCGATTGAAGCTGCGTGCGGGTTATGAACCACGTTCGAGTGCTATTCCTGATAACAAGCGTAATACGATGGTACCGATCAATAATGCTCAATTATTTGGCCTAGGTGTAGGCTACAAGTTTGATGCAGACACAGATCTCGATTTATCTATTGGTTTCTTACGCAGTAAGGATAACATCCCAGCTAATACCAGTAGCCTTTCAAACCAGACAGGTGTTAACAACTTATTATTAAACCCATATGCGGGGTTAAATGTTAAAACAGATACTAAAATCACAATTTTAGGACTTAACTATAGAACAAGATGGTAGACATATCAGGATGATAGGACATTTATGGCTAAGGATGATAGTTGTGTTGACAACGGCACAATTAGGGAATATCTATGCCGGTACATTTCATACGATTATTGGTCCAGATGGCCGACCGATGGTAGTACAAAAAAATAATATTCAAACTAAAAAGGTCTTAGAATCAAATCAGAAAAATCAGATTTTATATCCTCAATCTCAGGTCATGACTGCACCCCCTAAACTTCAAAGCAGTCAAATCGTTATAGAACAGAAAATTAAACAGAATAATCCAATCGAGGATAAAATTAACTTATCTCATTCTGGGATTATTAATAAAACAGATACTTTATCTTCTTCTATTTTTACCAAAGAGATTTTAAAGACTAGATCGAACAACACCTTAAAACAGAATATTGATAATTCAATTGAACCTATTGTAGCCCAGCAGTCTGTTCTTAAAACTGAAGATATCCAGCCAACATTGGCCGAAAATTTAAAAAAGCACCTTGATGATCAAACTGATATTTTGGAAATAGAAGGAAACCAATACGTCAAAAATGAAGTACTTGAGGAAAAAGAATTTAATCTGGATGGTAAAAAACGCTTCTATACCATGCCGGAAGGTATAATTGATACTAAAAATGGAGCAACACGCCTACAAACGGTTCAACGTGAAAAAGGTATTGGACAATCGGTTATGCAGGCTTTATTTAAGAAAAATAGGGCTACTGGGCAGGATACTCCTCTCATTCTAGCTGTTACCTACTACCGTATTTCTGCAGAAACTGCTTCTGAAGGAATGGGGCGGACCTGTTTTCAGGATAAAAAACTTAAAAAAGCCAAGGATATTGCATTAGATACTCAGGTCAATCTCTGGCCTCGAGCACCTTTAAAGGATGAATTTGACTTTGAAGTGGTCAAGTTAAAACAACCCTTACAAAATATTCAGATTCAATCTTATGCATCCCGTCAAAAAGATCCTACTTTTTATTGGCCTTTTGCAGTGTTCTTGGATGAAAAAGGTTGTATTCTGGAAGGAGCTGGTGGATTTAAAAATAATGATTCAGCATCGGATTACCTGAAATATGAAAATATTGAGGGCATGATACAGGTACCACGTAATAGCCACTATTTATTATTAACGCCATTGGCCTCAGCAATTGATGTTGAGGAACGGGTATTAAGTAACCAGGGACAATTAAAATTAATAGGTGTCCGTTAAGGATAACGATATGAGCATCATGATGAATAAGAATAAAATACTATTACCTTTTGCATTCTCAGCTATGGCAATCATACTGCAAGGATGTGGTGGTGAAAGCGCGGATGTTATTCCAGGAAATAATGATAGTAGTACAGTCAATGGGGCCTGTATTGGCACAAATTCGGGTTGTATTGAATTTGCTTTAGATTATCCATTGCAAACTTTAGATTTCCATTGTGGTGATGATACAAAGCAAACATTTGTCACCACCTATGATGTAGATAAGGGTGTGGCAACAGGTGCCTGTAAAGTAGGCCAGTCAATTACTTTCTATATTCTAGGTAAAGATGAAAGACGTGTAGATCTGGGTTCATTCTCAATGAATAGGATTGGTAATGTTACATCTAAATCTCATTATCCACGTATGAATTTATTGGATATCGCTGAGGGCATCCGTAACACTAACTCAGCAGGTGATCTGTCTCAATATGATATTGCTATTCGCTTAGTCCAGTTAATTCAAGCCATGGGTTTAAATACTGATCAATTACGATCAGCAACGGAAATCTATCCTGTTGCGATAAATGAAGATATTCGAGCTGGACTTGATCAATTAGATGAAGATATTACTGTTGAAAAAATTAAGACTTTATCTGATCAGGATTTTGATGCCTTGCTGAAAAAATGGTTGGGACCAACAACGATTACTAAAGAACAGGCCGAACAGGTACTTCAAGCATTATTAAATATTTCAAATGCTGCTGTTTATCAGCCAGAATTTTCCCTGTTTTCTACTGAATCCTTAGGTAGTTATGTTACCGGTTCAGAAGGGTTAGTAGGATGCAGTAATCTTAACCGAGAATGCTCGCTAACAGATACTGACCTGACACATATCTTGGGTCACTTTATATTGATGACTGACCGTCAGGGGATGACTTTCGGCAGTGGCTTACAGTGGAAAGGCAAAATAGAAAGCACAACCCAGAATCCTGGTGATTTCACCACGATAGGTGGACTGAATGCTCATTTAATTCGTAGTATTAAACCTGTACAAATGACTGCTGATGCCCAAAATTCATGGATTGACCCGGAAACAAAACAAATTGCCAATACACCAGGTTATCTATTCAGAGTAGGTGACTCTACTACCGAGAAACTCAAGATTGAACAAGGTCGCTTATATAATGATTATATGATTGCTGGTAAAGAGCGTTTTTATAAGGTTTTGACCGGTAAGAGTGTGAGTTATAACTTAAATGAGAGTGAAAAACGTGAGCTAGGTCTGTGGCAGCAAACCGGGGGAACGCTGAATTTTGCTGGTACGATGGATCTTTATAAAATCTATCCAATCACACATTTGGACCGAAGGGTTTTCAAGACTCAAAATAATGTAAGAAATCAAGAAAATTATTTTTTCCCACTGTATGGAAATTTAAAATTTACCTTAACAAATGATTCAAACAGAATAATTAATTTGGGCATTGTGATTGATGAGAATGGTGATATTCGTACGAATATTAAACCTGCTACAGCAAAAGTTGATGAGTGTAGTGCTGAATACAATCCATCTACAATGCAAACAACCTATTTGGTCGAGGATTCTGAAGATGAGGATGCGGTAGAAACAGTACAACAATATCGTATTGGAACCGTTTCACGTGCCTTTGTACCTGCAGCAGTAAGAAAGAAAACAGACAATACACTTTCTATTCGTATGGTTTTCGCTAATGAGGAACTAGACGATTTGAACGGCGCTCTCATTGGTATGAATTCCACCATCAAGACATCAACTGATGGTTCTTCAGAATCCATAGTGGTAGGGGGAGCATTAGTGAATTTGACTGATTTATTTAATGTGAGAGTAACAGGTGACGGTACGAATACTCCTAAACCGACGATTAGTTTGACAGACTCTGAAGGAAATACAGTGAAATGGGCAAATAGTTTTGCTAGCTTTAGCCAAGTTTATGGTAAACAGAATCCTTCTGATGAAAGTGTTAAGAGATTATCCAAACTTGCAGGAGGTACAGTTGGCCTGACCGCTGCTGAATGCTATAAAGTAAAAACAAAATCCTAATATAAAAATTTCAATAAAAACCAGTCGCATCGACTGGTTTTTATTATTCGGTTCATCTGTTTTCAAGAGGGGGCATGTTGTTACATGAACCCTTCAAGCGGAAGCCAAGACACAAACTTTAACAGGGCTTTTTGATGCCATTTCATTTTCGGTTCTTTGGTCAAAGTTTTAATTTCACCATCCGGTTGCTGGATCTTCCAGTTGATATTCTGATTGGCATCTAATACCAGCTTATAAGCATATTTACTCAAGTTCTGATCCATGGTCTTATGCACAGCTTGTGCTAAGGAAGGGCTATTGAGTAATACACCAATCTCTGTATTTAGATAGGCTGAACGCGGGTCGAAATTAAATGAACCAATAAACACCTGTTTCTCATCTAAGGCCATCAGTTTTGCGTGTAAACTGGAACGACTCAGACCTTTCAAGCTCACTTTAGCCTTGTCAGCAATTTCCTTGGTATTGGCATTCAGGTTTGCTGCATCTGGCGCCGCTAGGAATTCGTACAACTGTACATCATGTTCCAGTAAATCTTTACGGTACTTAGAATAAAAAGCATGCACAACAGGAACATCATTGGCTTTATAAGAATTGGTGAGTACTCGAATCTTTATATCTTTTTGAGCCAGACTTTTGAGCCGTTCTGCACCTTCTTTTTCTGGTACAAAATAAGCAGAGACAATATCTACACTTTGTTCAGGTTTTTCCAGATGTTGTAACAATTGGAAATTCAGGTGTTCTTCTTTCTTTGCCTTGGACTTGATCTTGGTGGGTGGGTCTTTAACTACTTCTGCTTCAACCCAATCCAGCTGGATATTATGATCAAGCCATTTATCAAAAGCCTTAGACCTGTTGGCTAAGTCGAGGTAGTTTTGTACTCGTGGGTCATCCTGATGTGCTTTTAGCTGCTGTTTAAGGCTTTCAAAGCGTAGGCTATGGTGACGTGGATTAACAATATTCCGCACTGGATAGGCATAGTCATCATTCCAGTATTCATCAAAGGAATGGATAATCCCATCTGAGGCGGCACCAACCAGCAACACATCTACATCGGAAAATTGATAGGCATCACTTACATTGTAATACTGATTGCTCATATTACGTCCGCCAATCAAGGCAATCTGATTATCTGCAATAAAGCTCTTGTTGTGCATACGACGATTGATACGTTTCAAATCCAGTACCATATCCATGGCACGATGCTGGCGAAAACGATAGGGATTATATAAGCGGACATCGATATTCTGATGCTGATCCAGTGCCAGATAAATGCCTTCCATCTTCTTGGCATTGTTGTCATCAATCAGAAGGCGGACCTTTACTCCACGGTCGGCGGCCTGAATAATGCCATTTAAGGCCAGTGCGCCAATCCGGTCATTGTCCCAAATATAATATTGCAGGTCTAAAGTCTGCTCGGCCTTATGAATCAATTGCATACGGGCTGCAAGTGCTTCAAGTGGATCATAGAGAACATGATATCCAGTTAAACCTAGATATTGATCACGTAAAGGTTGAACAATTTTAGCTAGGGAAGTCTGTGAAGTATCAGTTTCAAAGGCAGTATGTGAAGGTCGTTCTACCTGCGGAGGAAGCGTGCTGCAGGCAGGGATCCCCAGAACAAGGCTCAAACCCAGTAAAACAGCAGATTTATATAGAGTATTACGTTGGGAAGTGACCATGGGCTGGTCAGCCTTGGAGCGGGGAGCATTCGTCATATGAATCTAAGCGTGATAAATTAGGTTTGAGTATAATTGCCAGCTGTGAAAAGATAAATACAGAGCAGAGAATGTACTAAAGAACTGGACAAGGCGAAATTATGGGGAATATCGATTCCGTGATCTTATATTTCTATATCGGAATGGCGATTTTGGCGCTGTGGTGTATATCGCAGGCGTGGATCAGTCAGTCACATACCCAGACGATTCATCCCTTTAAAGCCTTTACCCATCTGCTCGCTTATTATCTATCTTATCTACTGATTCCTTTATTTTTCTTTAGTATTTACGGCGGTTTTAATGGGTATTATTCCATTCATGAGGCAGTATTTATCTGTCTGCTCAGTGGTGTACTGTCTTATGCACGTTTTATTGAACCGCATTTAATCCAGATTAAGACTACCCGTTATCAGATTAATACTGATAAAAAAATGCGAAAACCTGTTCGTATTGCTTTAATTGCGGATTTGCATATTGGTTTATTTTCTGGTCATGAACGTCAGCTAAAACAAATTGTACATAAATTAAATCAGCAGCAGCCTGATTTGGTGGTCGTCGCAGGCGACTGGACCTATGAACCGGAAGATACTCTGACCCAAGAACTCGCCATTTTGCAGGAAATTCAGGCACCGGTATATTCTGTGAATGGTAACCATGACGAACAGTATCCGGGACCGCCTATTCAGGAGCTATTACATACTGCTCTAGCAAGCAATAATGTTATAGATATTGAAGGGCAAATTGTTGAGTTTGATGAATTTCGCTTGGTGGGTATTGGTGATCTCTGGGCGGGTAAAGCGGATATGCGGTTCTTGCCGGAGTTGCCGCAAGATAAGCCCTGGGTGATCCTGTCACATAACCCAGATACGGTAGACATGGTGCCGAAATTGCCAAGCCGGCCATTGATGCTCTCTGGGCATACGCATGGCGGGCAAGTGGAATTACCGTGGTTGACGGACTATGTGATGAAACGGGTGTCAATTCTCGGACATAAGCGCGGCTTATATCGACATGAACATGCCGATGTATTTGTCACTGTCGGAACAGGTCTCGTGGGTGTACCTTTCCGTTTTCGTGTACCACCTACCATCGATATCATCGAGCTTGTATAAATAAGTTGGCTGATTTCAATATCTAGCCAACCATCCAGATAATCAGCAGAATCAGAAGAATAATAGCTGCAATGATCCAGATCAGATGCGGTCCATTTTTTGCAGTGACTGGTTCAGCGACTTTTTCCTGTAACTCTTGGGTCGACTCTGGAATGGGTGGGCGGGTAGCATGATCTTGTGTAGCGCTTGTAGGGATGGAGACTGCAATAGAGTCGGTTAGCGCTTCAGTCTTCAGCTGTGGATTAATGGTGACATCATCACTAAATCTTGCGCCTTGTGTCTGTACCTGTAAAGCAGCATCATGTTCCATTACGATCGCGGCAATCACTTCAAGCGCCTGCTGTTGGTCTAATGGCGTGTGTTGAACAATATATTGGATGGCTTCGGTTTTCTTATCTTCTTCCAGTAAGACCACAATATGAACCAGCTGGTCTTCGGTCAAATGTTCGATTGGATCCTGCATATCTTATCCTTCTCGTTATGAATCCGTTTCTGTATTGTTCCGTAAATAGAGAGGGAGAAATAGCAGTTTTTTGTTGCACACCAAATTTCGGAAATAAAAAAGCCAGTGCGAACGCACCGGCTTTTCTTATAGGCCAATACCTGAATTAGATCTGATTGTTTACATCATCATTCTTGGTTTCACGAATGAGCAGGAATGCCAGCAGTGACAGGATAGAGGCTGCTGTCAGATAATAACCTACGGCAGATAAGCCATATTGTGTTGCCAGCTTGGTTGCGATTAAAGGCGCAAAAGATGCACCGAAGATGCCTGCCAAGTTGAAGGTCAAAGCGGAACCTGTATAACGTACTGAAGTCGGGAAGATTTCAGACAATACGGTACCAATTGGGCCATAAGTTAAGCCCATGATCGCAAGTCCGATACACAGGAACAGGAATACGATAACTGTACTGCCTGATTCAAGCATGTCGGCAAAGAAGATACCGAAGATCGCAGAAACGATACATACACCGATGGAAGTCGCTTTACGACCGAACTTTTCTGCGAATACAGCAGATAATGGAATGAATGCAGCAAAGCATAGCGTTGCAACTAATTGCAACTGAAGAAATTCTTCACGTGAATAGCCTAGCTGCTTAGTACCCCATTGCAGCGCAAAGACAGTTGTTAAGTAAAACACAACAAAGGTACAGATAGCTGCAATTGTACCCAGTACTAACATTTTAGAATGTTTTTTAAATACTTGAACAAAAGGTACGTTTACTTCTTTTTGCTTGTCCAAAACGTTCTGGAATGCAGGTGTTTCATGCAGTTTTAAACGAATCCAAAGACCTACAATAACAAGAAGCGCACTTGAAATGAATGGAATACGCCAGCCCCAAGCCATGAAGTCAGCTTCAGACATTAATGCACCGAGCGTCAAGAATGAGCCAGTTGCTAGAATAAAGCCAATTGGTGCACCCAATTGCGGGAACATACCATACCAGGCACGTTTACCTTCAGGTGCATTTTCAGTTGCAAGTAAGACCGCACCTGACCATTCACCACCCAGACCAAGGCCCTGACCTAAACGGCATAATGCCAAAAGCAAAGGCGCTACAATACCAATTTGACCATAAGTTGGCAGTAGGCCAATCGCTACCGTAGACAGTCCCATGGTGAGCAAGGCAGCGACCAGGGTGGCTTTACGACCAATTCTGTCGCCGAGGTGACCAAACAATGCCGCACCGATCGGACGCGCAATAAAGGCAATTGCGAAAGTCGCAAGTGACTGGATCGTTGCGGTCATTGGGTCTGTACTTGCCGGGAAGAACAAATAAGGGAAAATAATGACAGCGGCAGTAGCATAAATATAGAAATCGAAGAACTCGATTGTAGTGCCTACTAAACTCGCTGTTAAAACGCGGAATTTTGAGTTTTGTGCTGGCTGAGCAGCAGAATTTGACGACGCCATGAATGACCTTACACTTACTAAAAATAAAAGAACTTAGTTTTAAAAGCGTAATCTTTTTAAAAAAGGCGTAATTTCTTAAAAAAACAACTGCAATCTTCTCAATTCAACTCGCTCAGGGTCACTGAAATGGAGAATGAGAGGATTAAATCACGTAAAGATAGATGGACAGAAAATGTGATCCTGCGCCTATCAATACAAAAATGTGCCAGATAGCGTGCGTATATCTTACTCTTTTTAATGCATAAAACAATGCACCCACCGTATAAGCAAGTCCCCCAATGATGAGAAAGGTTAAAGATTGTACTGATAAATATTTCTGCATATCATCAATAACTAACAGTGCAAGCCAGCCCATTGCGAGATAAGCAAACAGGGAAAGTTTCTGAAAACGATGAATGAAAATGAACTTGAATAGTGTTCCAAAGACAGCAATGATCCATAAAGCAATCAACAAATACTGGGCTTTGGCCGTTGGAATGGCAATTGCCAGAAAGGGCGTATACGTACCGGCAATCAGATAGTAGATCGCAGTATGGTCAATTTTTTTATAGAAATAACGACGGTCTGCAGTTGTGGCCATGTGATACAGCATGGATGCAGAAAAAAGTACAATCATGCTCAGTGCATAGACCCATAAGCCAATCCATTGACCCGTACTAAGATAAGAGCCTTTAATCACCAGTAAAATACCGGCAATTACTGACAAGGCAGCACCTACACCGTGACTGATGTAGTTGATGCGCTCTTCGATAGCATCATAATCCTGAAGCAATGGTGCATTTGACATAGTTATCATTCTTCTTAAATATACAAATGTATAGTAATTCAATTTTGCTTTTAGGGTAAGAACATTTACACTTTAATGGCAATTCATTTCAGGTTTCTTTTATGTCCATTTTGGCTTCTCTCTCGGTTCAAGAACAGCAATTTCTGGATACTTTCCAGCAAGCCATTGAAACAGATCAATTTGATCGCCTGATTTTAAGTCAGTATAAGGGCGAACTGGAACAACTGGAGAAAATGACCTTGCGCATCATTTGGCTGAATGAGCAAAAAGTACTGAGTTGTCTGTACCGATATAAAACCCAGGACGTCACTAAAAATTATCCTTTAACTGAGGCTTTGTCTCAGGTCACTGAAATATTGGCCTGTTGCAAGCAGGCCAATCTGATCACTACAGCCGAAGAATTGCAGCTGAAAAAAAACAAGAAAAAAGTCATGCTGACCCGCAGCAAAACTCAACCTGTCGTTAAATCCAAAACTGCTGAACAGGGCCATGACCGGGTCAAGCAGCGTTATGTGGATCAGGACAGTGTATTTTTACAGCATCTCGGCATTACTGATCAACAAGGTCAGGTCATTCCGAGCATGGCGCGCAAGTGGAAACAGATTAACAAGTTTGTGGAAATTTTCTCGAATGCGCTTTCGCAGATTAAAGCCTCTCAGGAAGGTCTGCGTGTGGTGGACTTTGGTTCAGGTAAGGGCTATCTGACTTGTGCCTTGTATGACTATATGCAAAAGCATGGACAGACGCCGTGGGTGACGGGTGTAGAACTGAATCCGAAAATGGTCGAGTTTTGCCAGAAGGTGGCCGACCAATCCCAGTTTAACCAGCTCGATTTCTTCCAGGGTGATGTGCGCACCTATGAGCCTGAGCATCTGGATGTGATGATTGCTTTGCATGCTTGTGATGTAGCGACAGATTTTGCTATTCATACCGGTATTCGCCTGAATGCGCAGATCATCATGTGTGCCCCATGTTGTCACAAGGAGCTACGTCCCCAGTTACAGGCGCCAAAAGTTTTGAGTCCAATGCTGCAATTCGGGATTCATGCGGGCCAGCAGGCAGAAATGCTGACAGATACCATTCGTGCCTTGTTGCTGAAAGCCTATGGTTATGAAACTAAAGTATTCGAATTTGTTGCGCTTGAGCATACCAGCAAAAACAAAATGATTCTGGCGGTGAAGCGCAAGGACGATCAGGAACCGGATCAGGACGTGCTGAACCAGATTCAGGCTTTGAAAGAGATGTATGGGATTCAGAAACACTCCCTTGAATTATTGCTCAAGGATGAATGGGATCAACAGGGGATTGGTTGTAAATGCTAAATCATGCTGAGCTAAAAATTGTTGCAGGCACTTGGGCCGAGCTGGCTGCCGAAGCCAGACTGATTCGCGAAGCTGTGTTTATTCAGGAACAGCATATTGCACCGGAAGATGAATGGGATGCAGAAGATAAGCTGTGCACCCATTTTGTGGCTTATCTGCATGATCAACCGGTTGCCACAGCCCGACTATTAACAAGTAATAGTATCGGTCGTGTTGCAGTACTGAAATCAGCGCGTGGTTTCAAGATCGGTCAGCAGTTAATGCAGGCAGTGATTGACTATGCATGCGCTGAAGGACGGCAGTTTGTCAAACTTTCCTCTCAAGTACATGCTATCGGCTTTTATCAGGCTTTGGGTTTTCAGCTACAGGGTGATGAATATCTGGACTGTGGAATTCCACATATTGATATGTATTTACAACTTTAAAGATTCATTTTCAGATATAAAAAAGCGAGGCATGAACCTCGCTTTATTTATCTTAAGATCTTAGTGACCATGTGCACCATTTGCAGCATGTTCGGTATCCATATGGGCATGTTCATCTGCTGACATATGCTGTTCTTCAGCAGCTGTTGATTGCGGTTCAGTACCTTGTTGAGCTGCTGCACGTGCTTCACGATCTGCCTGAGCTTTGGCAATGGCTTCTTCTGACATGGTTGGGGCATTTTTAAATGCGTGTTGCTGGGTATCCTGTTTCTTCTGCTGGCTTGGCATGTAGTCCGGTTCATTGCTGACAGCTAACCAGAAGATAAACATGAATATACCACCAATTATGCAGAAGATAATCAGTGCTCTCCAACCCCAAGGCGAATTTTCAGGAGTATTTTGATCAGACATGGTATGAACCCAAAGAGGATATAGAATCTATGTTACTTTATAACATAGATTGGCTGAAAAGCAGACTGGATTTGCACTGTAAAATATGATCATTTTTTCAGTAGACTTATAAAAAGAGGAGCTGAACGCTCCTCTTTATTCTGTGCGAATTAGATTAGAAAGTTTCAGCAGCAGAAACCTTATTTTTTAACAGTGCCGGTGCTTTAAAGCGTTCACCATATTTTTTTTCCAGTACATTGGCACGTGCCAAGGCCTTCGCCAGTCCATACTGATTTAAATACTGCACTGCACCACCGGTCCAGGCAGGGAAGCCAATGCCAAAGATCGAGCCAATATTTCCTTCTGCAGTTGACTGCAACACGCCTTCTTCCAGGCAACGTACGGTATCCAGTGCCTGTACAAACAGGAAGCGTTCAATCATCTCCTGCTCAGAAATCTCGGTATTTTTATTCCAGTGACTGAGGCCTGACCAGAGTTGTTTTTTCCCACCTTCAGGATAGTCATAAAAGCCCGCGCCAGCTGCCTTTCCTTTGCGATTAAACTGGTGAATCATGGTTTGAATGACTGCATCGGCAGGTGAGGCCTGACGTTCTTTACCTTCTGCCTGAAGTGCCTTGCGCGTTTCATTGCTAACATGCTCGGTCAGGGTTAAGGACACTTCATCCTGAACTGCCAATGGACCAACGGGCATACCGGCTTTTAAAGCAGCTATTTCAATACATGCTGGATGTACACCTTCTGACAGCAGACGCAAACCTTCTTGTACAAAAGTGCCAAAGACACGACTAGTAAAGAAACCACGACTATCATTCACGACGATTGGCAACTTGCCGATCTGCTGCACGAAATCAAAAGCTTTGGCGAGGGTTTCGTCTGAGGTATTTTGCCCCCTGATGATTTCTACCAGCTGCATTTTATCCACCGGACTAAAGAAATGCAGACCGATAAATTTATCTTGATCCTTACTTGCCTGTGCCAGATTGCTAATTGGTAAGGTCGAAGTATTTGATGCCATTACGCCGTCGGCAGCCAGATATTGTTCTGCTTCCTGAGTCACCTGAGCTTTCAGTTCCTGATTTTCAAAGACCGCTTCGATGATCAGGTCACAGCCCGTCAAATCTTCTGTGTTTGCAGTGGGATGAATCAGATTTAAAATCTGTTCGCGCTGTCCAGCTGTAAGTCGACCTTGACTGACTTTCTTGTCCAGCAGTTTCTGGCTATAGGCTTTGCCTTTTTCAGCAGCTTCGATCGAGATATCTTTTAGAACGACCTGAATACCTCTGCTGGCGGTGACATAAGCAATTCCAGCGCCCATCATCCCTGCACCCAAAATCCCAACTTTCTTGGCTTGCCAGTTGGCAAAATCTTTCGGGCGATGAACCCCGGATTTAATACTGTTCATGCCATGCCAGAAAGTGCCGATCATGTTTTTCGATATCTGACCGGTCGCCAGATAGGTGAAATAACGGGATTCAATACGGAGGGCTGTATCGACATCGACCTGCGCACCTTCAACTGCTGCAGACATAATCGCTTCAGGTGCTGGATAACAAGCTTTGGTTTTATCACGTAGCATCGCAGGAGCAATTGCCAGCATTTGTGCCACTGCTGGAGTGGATGGTGAGCCGCCTGGAATCTTGTAGCCTTTTTCATCAAAAGGTTGTACGGATTTAGGATGGGCTTTAATCCATACAATTGCTTTTTCCAGCAGCTCATCAGGGCTATCAGCCGTGTCATGAATCAAGCCCAATGCGTTGGCTTTTTCTACACCGAGCTGCTTACCTTCCATCAATAAAGGAAGGGCAGTTTGTAAACCCAGCAAACGAACAGAACGGACTATACCACCACCACCGGGTAGCAGACCTAAAGTCACTTCAGGTAAACCAAATTTGCTTTTCGGATCATTCAAAGCAATCCGGTGATGGGCACACAGGGCGATTTCCCAGCCACCGCCAAGTGCGGTACCGTTCAAGGCTGCAACCACCGGAATACCACGGGTTTCGATATAGCGAAGCTGTGCTTTCATCTCTTCAATCATGTTGAAGAATTCAGTGGCATGTTCTGGTGTAGCTTGAATCAGTTCATCCAGATCACCACCAGCGAAAAAGGTCTTTTTGGCTGAACGGAAAATAATTCCGGAAATTTCATCATCTACTTTAAGCCTATCGACAACTTCGCTAAGTGCAGTGCGAAAGTCGGCATTCATGGTGTTAGCAGACTGGTTTGGAGAGTCAAAAGTCAGAACAACAATATTGTCCGCTGTTTTTTCAAATTGAATGGCGCTCATGGTTCTCTCCTTAAACCAGTTCAATAATAGTGGCAATACCCATGCCGCCACCGACGCATAAAGTTGCTAATCCACGTTTTTTACCCTGGCGTTCCAGCTCATCTAACAAAGTACCGAGAATCATGGCACCAGTTGCACCGAGTGGATGTCCCATGGCAATGGCGCCACCGTTAACATTGACTTTGGCTGGATCAACGTTGAGCTCTTTAGTAAAGCGCATAACGACTGCGGCAAAGGCTTCATTGACCTCAAACAGGTCAATATCATCAATACTGAGGCCAGCTTTAGCCAAAGCTTTACGTGCAGCCGGAGCAGGACCGGTGAGCATAATGGTGGGATCAGCGCCTACCAGAGCCGTCGCCAAGACTTTGGCGCGCGGTTTCAGATTCTGCTCTTTAATAGCCTGTTCTGAGGCAAGCAGGACCAATGCAGCACCATCTACGATGCCAGAAGAATTTCCCGCATGGTGCACATGCTTGACTGTACCGACTTCTGGATATTTTTGCAGGGCAATTGCATCAAAGCCCATCTGTCCCATGGTGGCAAAGCTTGGGTTGAGTTTACTGATTGTTCCAATAGTCGTATTCGGTTTAATGAACTCATCTTTATCCAGAATCACCACACCGGCTTTATCTTTAACTGACACAATCGATTTATCAAAATAACCACTGGCCTGAGCTGTTGCCGCTTTTTTCTGGGACTGTTCTGCAAAGCTATCTACATCATCACGGGTATAACCATCAATGGTCGCGATCAGGTCGGCACCAATGCCTTGAGGAATAAAGTCACAAGCCATATTGGTTTCAGGATCGAGCGCCCAAGGGCCGCCATCCGAACCCATCGGTACGCGGGACATGGATTCGACTCCACCCGCAACCACTAAATCTTCCCAGCCTGAACGAACTTTTTGTGCGGCCAGATTGACTGCTTCCAGACCAGAAGCGCAGAAACGGTTAATCTGTACACCAGCCACATCATTATCCCAACCCGCTGCAATTGCTGCAGTTTTGGCAATATCAGCACCTTGGTCACCAATCGGGGTGACACACCCCAAGACAATGTCATCAACCTTGGAGGTATCTAAGGAATGACGCTCTTTCAGTTCATTGAGCAGGGTAGTGAGTAAACTGATCGGTTTGACTTCATATAAGGATCCGTCCTTTTTTCCCTTGCCACGTGGTGTGCGAATGGCATCGATAATATAGGCCTCGCTCATACAATTTCCCTTTTTTGAATGAATAAGATTTGTTCTAATCATTTTGAGTGTAATGATTCTTTAGCTAAGCGCAATGACGAGAACGAACCAGGTCATTTGAGCAATCTGGTCAATGGCGATGATTTAAAAAAAGATCAGACAAAAAAATGCCCAAGTCTGGAGCTTGGGCATGAACTGAGATTAGCAAAAGAGCTAATATTGAATATGAAGAGGATGTGGCTTAATGGTAACCATGTAATTGGCGATATAAACCTGGTGTTACACCGGTCCATTTTTTGAAAGCACGATGGAAGGTGCTGGTTTCACTAAAACCAACTTGCTGCGCGACATCTTCCAGGGTTAAATCTGGATTTAACAAGAGGTGAATCGCAGCATCTCGACGCAGTGCATCTTTAACGCCTTGATAACTCTTGCCTTCCGCAGCCAGACGACGACGTAAAGTTTGTGGAGATAGATATAGCATGGAAGCGACATCATTCAGCGTCGGCATTTCTTCGCCGATCTGGCTCTTCAGTACATCACGAATACGGGAGGTTAGAGAGTTGGTATTTTTGAATTTCACCAACAGTTGAGCAGGTGCAGCTTTCAGGAACTCTTCCAAGGTTTCTTCATTCTGACGGATTGGCAAATCGAGATAATCCGCTGCAAAAGTAATTTCAGTACGTGGCGCGTCAAACTGCATCACGGGTGCGAAGAATAATGCATCATATTCATCCGCATGATTTGGACGTGGATAGCTGAAATGTACACGTTCTAATGGGAGGCGGCGTTCAATCAACCACGAAGCCAGACCATGCCAGATCATTAGCATGCTTTCAGTGATGAAATGATCCGGGTCCATCTCTTTCGGAATTTGAGGGACTAAACGTGCTTCATGCTTGTCACGTTCCAGTGTCACCGCCCAGTCATCGCCAAACAGCTTGTAGAACTGGGAAGAAAGTTCCAGCGCATCACCTAAAGTTTTAGCATGGATGATCAGCTGACACATGATTGCAAATGTGCCCAGACGGCGAGGCTGTTTGTCAAAGCCGACATGCTCGTCCTGTGTCACCATCCACAGCATTTTAATAAAACGGGTATATTGTTCTGGCGAGATACGGGCCTTAGGCTGATGCAGAAGTTCAGCTTCAATACCAACATGAGACAATAACGTATCGACGTCCATGCCGAGACGCTTCACGCCGTAGAGTGCAGCGTTAACGAAATGGATACTGATCGTATCGCGACTCATGTTTAATCCTTCAGTCTCTTTGATGTTCACTAATGCTTGACCTAATTGACAACAAATAATAAATCAATGGCAATTTACAAAATCAGATTTGCCATTTGTTACATATTAAATTGCCGAAATGATCAAGGTAAATGGCTGAACATGACATTGTTTTTGTGTGTTTATGTTTCTAATATGCATAAAAAACCATCATAAATAGAGTAATTATTCTAATGTCCTATGCGTTAAAAGGATTGAAAGTCCTCGATTTTTCTACACTTTTACCTGGTCCTTTTGCCACCATGTACTTGGCAGACCTCGGTGCCGAGGTTGTGCATATTGAATCACCAACACGTCCTGACCTGTTGCGATTAGTGCCACCATACGCACATGGACAGGCAACTGCACACAATTATTTGAATCGTAACAAACACTCTATCACGCTGGATCTTAAAAATCGTGACTGTATCGAACAGATCAAAACTAGGATTTCGGACTATGACATCGTGGTTGAACAGTTCCGTCCCGGCGTAATGCAACGTTTGGGACTGGATTACGCCACCTTGGCTGAAATCAATCCGCGACTTATTTATTGTTCCATTACTGGCTATGGGCAAACTGGTTCTTATAAAGATAAGGCCGGGCATGATATTAATTACTTGGCCTTATCCGGAATTGCCGGACATAGCGGTCGGGTTCAGGGTGGTCCACCGGCTTTAGGTATTCAGGTCGCTGATGTAGCTGGCGGTTCCATGCATGCGATTATCGCTATCCTGGCAGCGGTGATTGAGCGCCAGCGTAGCGGAATGGGACAGTATATTGATATTTCCATGACCGATTGTGCGGTGACCTTAAATAATATGGCAGCCGCCGCCAGTCTGGCAGCAGATGTGCATGCCCAGCCTGAGTCCGGTCATCTTAATGGGGGGGCTTTTTATGACTATTATCAAACCCAAGACGGTCGTTATCTTTCTATTGGCAGCTTGGAGCCACAATTTATGCAGGGTTTGGCACAGGCATTGCAGTTACCAGTTCTGTTAGAAAAAGGTTCATCTTTAGATGCTCAAGACCAGAAAGAAGTGAAGGCAGCGATTCAAGAGAAAATTCGCAGTAAAATTCTGAATGAGTGGCAGACTATATTTGATGCTTTAGATGTGTGTGTGGAGCCGGTATTACACCTAGATGAAGCCTTAACTTCACAACTGGCACAAGAGCGGGGCTGGGTGGTGCAGGTTCCAGTCAAAGCAGGGGAACAGGAGACTGAGCCACAGCTGGCCTGTCCAATCAAATTTTCCCGTTCTAGCTCACGCTATGATTTTATGGGACAGGCACTAGGCGAATCTGAACAGTGGTAAGTTTTTGGATCTTTTAATGATTATTTATTGATTAGTAGAGGTGAGCTGCTTTTATATGAAAATAAATGCTAAAGATTTAAAAAATAAATCATTATTCGTTAAAAAGGAGTTTTGCTCGACAAATCCTTTAAATCACTGAATTTCTGGTAGGCTTATCAATAAAATCGCTATGAAATATGTATAAAAAGCATTTTATTGATAGATTCAATCTCGTTATCCTTGCCGACGATATAATAGAAACTACTAGCTGTACGCCATGTATTTATATACTGATTTCGATCAGCAACTGATTAATGAACGTGTTGCACAGTTCCGTGACCAGACGGAACGTTATTTAGCGGGCAAATTGACGGAAGATGAATACCGTCCGCTCCGCCTTCAAAATGGCCTATATGTACAACGTTATGCGCCAATGCTACGTGTAGCAGTACCGTATGGTCTGATGAACTCTAAACAGTTACGTAAAATTGCGGAACTGGCAAAAGAATATGACCGTGGTTATGCACACGTATCAACACGTCAAAACTTCCAGTTCAACTGGCCTGCACTGGAAAATGTGCCAGATATGCTGCAAGAATTGGCATCAGTACAAATGCATGCGATTCAGACATCAGGTAACTGTATCCGTAATACGACGACTGACCAATATGCTGGTGTCGTTGCAGGCGAGATTGCGGATCCGCGTCCAACATGTGAATTGATCCGTCAATGGTCTACTTTCCACCCGGAATTTGCTTTCTTGCCACGTAAGTTCAAGATCGCTGTTTCAGCACTGGAAGAGATTGATCGTGCAGCAACTTCATTCCACGATATCGGTGTATATATCGTAAAAAATGAAGCGGGTGAGATGGGCTATAAAATCAAAGTCGGTGGTGGTCTAGGCCGTACACCAATTATTGGTAGCTTTATCCGTGACTTTCTGCCACGTGAAGACCTGATTGCATACCTTGAAGCTGTACTTCGTGTATACAACTTGCATGGTCGTCGTGACAACAAATATAAAGCGCGTATCAAAATCTTGGTAAAAGCACTCACACCTGAAGTATTTGCTGAGAAAGTAGAAGCTGAATTTACACATACCATTAAAACATTGAAAATCGATGCTGAAACCTTGGCAAAAATGGATGAGAACTTCACGCCATTTGCTTATCAAGATTATGCAGATGAAGATTTTTCTGAACAGTTCGCGGCGCATCCGAAATTCAAGCAATGGTTCAATATCAATACCAATGCGCACAAGGTGAAAGGCTATCGTATCGTTACGATTTCACTGAAACGTGCAGGTGTGGCTCCTGGTGATGTAACCACTGAAGAGATGAACCTGATTGCAGATCTTGCAGACAAGTACACTTTCGGTGAATTACGCACGACTCATGAGCAAAATATTGCCCTTGTTGATGTCCCACAAAAAGACCTGTTCGAATTGTGGACGATCCTGGAACAAAACAATCTGGCACGCGCTCACATCGGCTTCTTGACGGACATCATTTGCTGCCCGGGCGGTGACTTCTGTTCATTGGCAAATGCAAAATCAATTCCGATTTCTGAAGCAATTTCACGTCGTTTTGATGATCTGGATACGATTTATAACCTTGGCAAAATTGACCTGAATATTTCAGGTTGTATGAATGCCTGTGGCCATCACCACGTTGGTAATATTGGTATTTTGGGTGTAGACAAAAAAGGTGCTGAATTCTACCAGATCACTTTAGGTGGTAATGCAGACCATGATGCATCGATTGGTGACATTCTTGGTCCATCATTTGCTGCTGACGTAGTGCCGGATATCATCGAAGAAATCCTGAATACTTATCTTGACCTGCGTCAGGAAGGTGAAGAATTTATCGATACCTATCGTCGTGTAGGCATTCAACCATTCAAGGAGCGTGCATATGCTTAATACCGCACTACAAGTGCTCTCTAAAGATGGCACGATTGCAGACAATACTTACCAGTTGATTGGTGAAGATGGCGTATTGCCACAAGGTGATGTGGTTCTGACTGTTGAACAGTTAGACCAAATCGCCAATGTTTCGGGCAAAAAAGCACTGTACTTAACGGTAGATGCTTCTCCTGAGACCAATGAATTTCCACTGGATCAACTTGATGCAATCTTTATCGAGTTTGCAGGCTTTAACGATGGTCGCGGATATTCATTTGCAGCGCTACTTCGTCGTCAAGGTTTCCAAGGGGAACTGCGTGCAACAGGTGATGTATTTAAAGACGTACTAAACTATATGAAGCGTTCGGGTTTCGATACTTTCGTGATTAAAGAAGGTAAAGATATTCAGGAAGCGGCAGCAGGTTTAAACGACTTTAGCAATCCGTACCAGGCATCCACAGCTGTGCCAAAACCGAACTATCAGACTGGAGCTTAATCCGTCTTCAGTTAAAAGCCTCCAAATGGAGGCTTTTTTATTTCTAGAAATTTGGACTACGTTCTTCTAATAGACAGTTAATCATCCACTGCACACCAAACTGATCGGTACAGGCACCGTAAAGTGCGCCCCAAAAAGTTTTTTCCAAAGGTATTTCAATTTGACCCTTGGCAGATAAAGCCTCAAACAGTCGTTGAGCTTCGGCTTGTTCACTGGCACTTAAAATAATTGCAATATAATGATTGGTCCCTTTGGTAAAAGTAGGGGAGCTAGGGCTGTATAGCTTTTCATTAATATCTGATCCCATTAATTCAGTATATTCATTGATAGGAAGTGAAATATACAAAATCTGGCTTCTATCTGTATCGGAGAGGTCAATGCCTTCCTGTCCGGGCATATCACCATAACGGCTCAAATTAGAAAATTCACCACCAAACACTGAACGATAAAAAGTAAAAGCGGCTTCAGTTTCACCTTGGAAGTTGAGATAGTGATTAAATCGCATGGGGGGTTCCTTTTTTCTTGTTTTGATTCTCTCTAATTTACTCCTTGCAACGTGTCTGATTGATAAAGAAGCTTTATGAAAATGTAAGTAAGGGAATTCTTCTATTGATAGGATAATCAAGACAAAAATAATTTTTAGTTTAAGACCCGGTTTTAAATGATTGTTCGAGTAATGCTTTAGTAGACATCATTAAAGCCAGATTTTGGATTAATAAAAAAAGAGGGCTTTAAAAGCCCTCTTCAGTCGTTTGACTTTTTGAAAATTAGATTAATTCAATCGCGACTGCAGTTGCTTCACCACCACCGATACATAGAGCTGCAACACCTTTCTTGCCGCCAGTACGCTTTAAAGCATGGATCAAGGTCAGGATAATACGAGAACCTGTAGAACCCACTGGGTGACCTAGTGCACAAGCACCACCATTAATATTGACTTTTTCAGGATCAAGCTTGAACTCATCCATTGGACACATGGTGACCATGGCAAAGGCTTCATTAATTTCCCAAAGATCTACTTCTTCAGCTGTCCAGCCTGCTTTATCCAGTACTTTCTGAATAGCACCAACCGGAGCAATTGTAAACTCGGATGGATGCTGAGAGTTTGACGCGTAGGCAACAATTTTTGCTAATGGGTTTAAACCTTGAGTTGCTGCATTGTCAGCAGAAGTTAGAACCAATGCAGAGGCACCATCAGAAATAGAGCTGGCATTTGCTGCAGTAATGGTACCATCTTTGGCAAAAGCAGGGCGTAATGTTGGAATTTTATCAATATTGGCATTGAATGGCTGTTCGTCTTTATCAACCACTACATCACCTTTACGGGTGGAAACAGTGACTGGCACAATTTCATCTGCAAAGTAGCCTTCATTTACCGCAGTTTGTGCACGTTTTAATGAACGGATAGCGAAATCATCCATCTGTTCACGCGTATAACCTTTAGTATTTGCCATATCTTGGGCAAAAGAACCCATTAGGCGACCAGTTTCTGCATCTTCTAAACCGTCCAGGAACATATGGTCTTTAATTTCACCATGGCCCATACGAAAGCCGCCACGTGCTTTAGGTAATACATAAGGCGCATTGGTCATGGATTCCATGCCACCAGCAACTACATAAGTTGCAGAACCAGCCTTGATCATGTCAGCAGCTTGCATCACTGCTTTCATACCTGAACCACAAAGCTTATTAATAGTTACAGCACCTGTGCTGTCTGGAAGACCTGCTTTACGCATTGCCTGACGGGCAGGACCCTGTTTTAAACCGGCAGGAAGAACACAACCCATAATGACTTCTTCGATGTCTGTTGGTTGTAAACCTGCACGTGCAATGGCTTCTTTGATCGTGACAGCACCCAGTTCAGGCGCAGTCACACCTGATAAGCTGCCTTGGAAGCCACCCATGGCTGTACGTGCACCATTGACAATTACGATGTCAGTCATTGTTGTATCTCCATATGAGTTTTAGTCTTTTATTGTCGACCTAAGCAGTATATTGAAAAAACTGCAAGATTAAAGCCTCAAAAAAAATTGAATCATAAACCGGACAGTTTTCTCAGCATGTATTTAGATTCTCTTTACGCAGATGCCCCATTTTGCTAAGTACAATTTTGTAATAATAGGAATGCTGAAAAGAACAGTAGTAAAAGCTGCCATTGGAGCCAATAGGTAAATTAGTTTGAGCCTGATAGTTGACACTTGGGATACTTAAAGCACCTCTCCAATCCAGCTGTCCATATTTAAGCCTTAGATGATCAACATGCAGTACGGTTTCGCCGGCATCAACCTGTCTATTTTTATTTTGATCGACAAATACCAACCAGGCATTGCTCCACTGATTTGTTTGACAGGTCGATAGATTTAATGTGGGACAAATCACAATATTCTGCCGTAATACTGCCGATTGACTACGTGCATAGCGATTCACTGCTGTAATCTTCTGATAAATACTGTTAGCTTCTTGTTTTGACTGATATTCTTGAAACAAAGGAACTGCTAGGGTTGTAAGTATTGCAAGAATGGAAATAACAACAATAAGCTCCACAATTGTGAACGCATTATTTCTTTTTATATACATGGTTTAACCTATTTATATATTATTTTTATTTGAAACATGCTATTAATTAGGCGTTTTTTAATGCTTTTTTTTATTTACCTAGTATTTTTGTACTTGAAATAGGAGAAAGCTGTTAAAATTAGGTAAGAGACAATAAGGTATTCACAATAAAAAATTGAGTAAAAATTTACCGAATTACAACGGAAATTGTAAGTAATTTTGTCAATAATTTACTTGATTAGATTAATCAAGCACTTGGAAAATTTATTCAGTGTTTGTATGATTCCCTGTGAATAGCTTAAAAATAAAACTGGGGTAAAAGAAGCCTATCTCAGGAAAGCCAATTTAGGCTTGAGCTTGAACAACAATTTGTTATCTCTGGAGGATAAATCCATGAAAATGAGTCGTATTGCTTTAGCAATGCTTGTAGCTGCTCCTTTAGCTGCTGCAAATGCAGGCGTAACTGTTACTCCACTATTAGTTGGTTACAACTTTATTGACACTAATCACAACAATGACAAACTAACTGATAGCTCTGTTGAGCTTCAAGATGACTTGTTTGTTGGTGCAGCACTTGGTGTTGAATTGACTCCATGGTTAGGTTTTGAAGCTGAATATTCACAAGTTAAAGGTGACATTGAAGCTACAGCAACTGGTGAAGAGTTCGCAGAATACAAAAAGCAACAAATTGCTGGTAACTTCTACGCAACTTCTGACCTGATTACTAAAAACTACGATAGCAAAATCAAGCCATACGTACTTTTAGGTGCAGGTCATGTAAAATATGAAGCTGATGGTGTAGATGACATCGAAGGTACTATTGGTAACACTGGCCTAGGTGCTTTCTGGCGCTTAAACGATGCTTTATCTCTACGTACTGAAGCTCGTGCAACCTATAACTTTGATGAAGAGTTTTGGGATTACACAGCACTTGCTGGTTTGAACGTAGTTCTTGGTGGCCACTTGAAACCTGCTGCGCCAGTCGTAGAAGTTGCTCCAGTTGAACCAGTTGCTCCAGTTGCTCCAGCTCCACAAGAGTTGACTGAAGACCTGAACATGGAACTTCGTGTATTCTTTGATACAAACAAATCTAACATCAAAGATCAGTACAAACCAGAAATCGCGAAAGTTGCTGAGAAATTGGTTGAATATCCAAATGCAACTGCTCGTATCGAAGGTCACACTGACAACACTGGTCCACGTGCACTGAACGAACGTCTATCTCTTGCTCGTGCTAACTCTGTGAAATCTTCACTAGTTAACGAATACAACGTTGATGCTTCTCGTTTGTCTACTCAAGGTTTCGCTTGGGATCAACCGATTGCTGACAACAACACTAAAGAAGGTCGTGCTATGAACCGTCGTGTATTCGCGACTATTTCTGGTAGCCGTACTGTACTAGCTGAACAACCAGCTGCTCAATAATTCATTATTGAACACTGATTAAAAAAAGCGACTCTCTTATGAGTCGCTTTTTTTATTGCCCTGATTTGACTACACTGCATAGCCCTAAACCTGTTTTTGAGTCCGAGCATGAGTGTGGAACTTCCTGAAGATTTACAAAATCTGGATGCCAATAGTGGTCTCTATGCGATCTGGATGATTTTTCATCACTATGGTATAGATCTGCATATTCCGGATCTGGTACAGCTCACACGCCATAATTCTGAAATGGGAACTTCCAGTATTGCGCTTGCAGTTGCTTTAAAAATACTGGGTTTGGATGTTAATTTTTATACTGAACATGACCCAGATAAGCAGCCAATTGAAATTGAGTTCTATCAACAAGCATATCGTTTACAAATCCCGGTTATAGAACAGCCATTGTCTTACGCAGACATTCAGGAAAATGTAGAAGCTGGTCGTTTTGTGATTGTGTTCTATGACACCCTGGAGGGAGTAGGGAATCATTCTTTGGTGTACGAAATCAATAAAAGTGAAATCAGCTTCTTTGACAGTTTTGAGTCCATGCGGAAAGAGGTGTTTGAACAGCAGCGTCGGGTAGAGGGAATTTGTCAGCAAACTATCGTCATTGATGATCGAAATTTTGTTATGCGCCACAGTTAATACAATAAAAAAGCAGCCTGAATGGCTGCTTTTTCAGATCAAAAATTATTCATGATCTATTTTCATCGGCTGAACATCCATCTCTTTATAAGAAATGAGTTTGGTATTGTGTTTCCACTTATAACCTAACCAGATCGCCAAGAATAAGAAAATACCAATGTAAGTAGAAAGTACTGCAAGCCATTCACCACTCAGTACTGCCTGATAGTTTTGCCCTAGGACCACAATCGCACACAGCACAAAAGCAAACCATGGTGCAAACGGGAAGAACTTGGCACGATACGCCAGATCCTCAAGTTTATAACCTTGAGCCAGATATCCTTTACGGAAGCGATAATGAGATATTGCAATACCCAACCATACAATAAATCCACACATACCAGACATATTGAGTAGCCAGTTAAATACTTCCTGTTCACCAATAAATGTTGTCAGAAAACATAATGCTGCGATTGCAGTGGTGGCATATAGTGCATTCATTGGCACACCGCGCGCATCCAGATGACCAAACAATTTTGGTGCACTGCCTTTACGTGCCATATCAAACAGCATACGAGTAGAGGAGTACATGCCCGAGTTACCCGCAGACAGAATTGCAGTCAAAATCACTGCATTCATCACACTGGCAGCAAAAGCGAAACCAGCTTGTTCATATAGCAAAGTGAAAGGCGAAAGCGCAATATCTTCACTAGACGCTGCCTGTAAAAGACGTGGATCATCATAAGCAATCAGGGTGCCGATAATGAAAATACACACAATATAGAATAACAGGATACGCCAGAAAATTTGCTTGATTGCTACTGGAATGGTTTTCTGCGGATCTTTAGATTCACCTGCAGCGACACCGACCATTTCAGTCCCTTGGAAGGAGAATCCGGCAATCATTGCCACCCCGATCAGGGCAGATAAGCCACCCACAAATGGTGCTTCACCTTTGGTCCAGTTGGCAAATGTAGCAACCTCAGGAGTTAACATGATTTTTGCAATCATGAAGATACCAATGATGATAAACGCAATAATCGCCAGCACTTTGATTAAGGAGAAGAAAAATTCAGATTCACCAAAGCCTTTTACCGTCAGTGCATTAATCCCGAAGACCACCGCCAGGAACAGGGCGCTCCAGTAAAAACCAGGAATGTCTGGAAACCAGAATTTCATGATGAACTGGACTGCGACCAGCTCAAAGGCTACGGTGATTGCCCAGTTATACCAGTAGTTCCAGCCTAAAGCGAAACCAAAACCGCCTTCGACATATTTAGTACCGTAAGTAAAGAAAGCACCTGAAGTCGGATTATGGGTTGCAAGCTCCCCCAAGCTGGTCATCAGGAAGTAAATCATGACACCAATGAGCGCATACGCAAGTAATGCACCACCTGGTCCGGCATTGGCAATAGTTGCACCTGAAGCCAGGAACAAACCTGTACCAATTGATCCACCGATGGCGATCATATTCAGATGACGAGCACTTAGCTTACGCTGCAGCTGTGTGCTGTGTTGAGTTTCGCTCATCATGATTCCTTAACATTTTTTTGAGTGCTGGCGAAAAGCACTTTGAAGCCTTGTTGATCAGTTTTGACGGTGCACTGGCCAAAGCTTTGCTCAATTAAAATCGGGTAATTTAAGAAGCGGTTCGCCACAATCCATAATTCACCACCAGACTTGAGATGACGACGTGAAGTCTTGCACAGATTTTCACTGGCATCATAGTTGGTCTGAATACCCTGATGGAAGGGTGGATTACTGACGATAGCGTGCAAAAATAATGGTGCATCTTCAATCCCGCTCACTGCCTTAATTTCAAGCTGCTCAGGCTCAAGCTGATTTTTCTCAAAAGTCATTTTGGTAGAGGCTAATGCAAAAGCATCTACATCTAAGGCAAAGATACGATTGTTCGGATTGAGCTTGGCAAGATAGGCACTAATGACGCCGGCACCACAGCCAAAGTCGGCAATTTTACCTGAAGTCACTTCAGACAGGTAGGGCAGGAAAACCGCTGTACCGACATCCAGATGATTCTGGCTAAATACACCAGGGAGTGCACAGATTTGTAAATCACCTTTGGGAGTAGAGACGCTATAGGTTTGTGCCCAGTCAGCTAATGCCTTTTTCTCGACGTTGCAGTCTAGTGTCAATTGCCATAATTGGCAATGTCGTGCGCTATCGAGTTTGAGGCTTTTACCATAGGGTTGCAGCTGTTTTGCCGCGCGTTCCACGCCACCTTTTTTCTCACCTACCAAAAATACCTGGCTGCCTTGTTTTAGGTAAACCGCTACATTGTGAATCAGGTAATTAAGTAATTCTCTGGATTTTGGAACAAAGATTACAGCCTGATCAAATTCACCTTCAGGAAATTCTGCACCAAAATGTACATTAGCTTGCTGGGCCTGAAAATACAGGTAGTCATTATAATTCCATGTCCATACTGCAGCTTGAATGGATTGATCAAATTCAGCCAGCAGATGATCCGTTGGAGGATTAATCAGCAGTACACGACCCGACAAATAATCATATTGTCTTAATAAAACTTCGCTTTTAGCATCCATAGGAATCTCTCCAATAGAAAAACACTGTCCAAGTTCAACTCAGACAGTGTTTTCTGGACATGAACTTACTTCTTTGTGTCAGGAAGTACAATATTTAGAATCAAGGCCGCAATACCGCCGGTCGCAACACCAGAACTAAAGATATTACGGAATAATTCAGGAAGATGTTCCAGAATCTGTGGAACCTGTGCCACACCTAAGCCTAATGCAAGAGAAATTGCAATGATCAGTAGAGCACGACGGTCCAGGTGAATACCAGACAGAATATTAATACCAGAGGCAGCGACTGCACCAAACATCACCATCACTGCGCCACCAAGAACAGCTTGAGGAACCGCCTGAATCACGCCAGCCACTGCTGGAAGTAAACCCAGAATGACTAAAAGTGCTGCAATCCAGATGCCGACATAACGGCTCGCTACACCAGTCAATTGAATCACACCGTTATTTTGTGCAAATACAGAACTTGGGAATGTATTGAATAAACCCGCAAGTAAAGAGTTCGCACCATTCACTAACACGCCACCTTTAATACGCTTCATCCAGGTCGGGCCATCGACTGGCTGGTTAGAGAGTTTAGATGTTGCAGTAATGTCACCAATCGCTTCTAGCGAAGTCACCAAATAAATAAACGCCATTGGAATGAATAAGCTCCAAGAGAAGCTTAATCCAAAATGCATTGGTGTCGGGATTTGAACCAGTGGGGCATCTTTTAAGCCTTCGAAGTTCAGGTGACCCATAAAGCCAGCAAGAATATAACCTACAACCAGTGCGATCAGAATTGCCGAACTTTTTACCCAGGTAATGCGCACACGATTCAGTAAAATAATCAGTGCTAGAACTGTACATGACATGATCAGGTTGTCAGCATTAGCAAAGGTTTTGTCATTCATGGCCTGATAACCACCACCCATGCTGATTAGGCCTTCTTTAATTAAAGTCAGACCAATCAGTAAAACTACAATCCCTGTTACTAAAGGTGTGATCAGCTTTTTAATCCATGGCAGGATTTGCGATACGCCCATTTCAATAAATGAACCTGCAATCACCACGCCAAAGATCGAAGCCATGACAGCTTCTACGGGTGTACCGGCAGCAACCATCGCCGAACCAATACCAATAATTGGACCAATAAAGTTAAAACTGGTGCCTTGAACAATCAGCAAACCTGCACCAAATGGGCCAACTTTTTTGGATTGTAAAAAAGTCGCGATCCCTGAAATTACCAGTGACATGGATAAAATCATGTTAGTGTCTTCTTTAGAGACACCTAGTGCCAGACAGATCAGCAAGCCAGGAGTCACAATTGGGACAATAATGGCCAATAAATGCTGGAACGCTGCTAGAAATGCGATAAATGGTTTAGGGCGATCTTCAAGGCCGTACACGAGGTCAAGTTGATCTTTGGAAGAAGGAGATTGATTAAAATCAGACATGTGTCAATGCAAATTAAGGCTGGGTGGCGCTATTCTAATCGAGTTACACGTCATTACAAAAGGCATTGGAAAAAAAATTGACGAAGTCAACAAACTGTCACTGTCAAAACTTTGTATTTTTCTGTATAATTTGCCCTCAAATTTAATACGTATCGAATTTACATGTCAGATATTAAAACTCTCCGTAACATCGCCATTATTGCGCACGTCGATCATGGTAAAACCACTCTTGTAGACAAACTTTTGCAACAATCAGGTGCTCTCGGTGATCGCGCGGGTGAGATCGAGCGTGTCATGGATTCTGGCGCTATTGAAAGTGAACGTGGTATTACCATTCTTGCAAAAAACACTGCAATCAAATGGACTGATGCACGTACTAACACAGAATATCGCATTAACATCGTGGACACCCCGGGACACGCCGACTTCGGTGGTGAAGTTGAACGTGTTCTTTCTATGGTGGACTGCGTATTGCTTCTTGTAGACTCACAAGAAGGTCCAATGCCACAAACTCGTTTCGTAACGCAAAAAGCGTTCGCACGTGGTTTAAAACCAATTGTTATTATCAACAAAGTCGACAAGCCAAGCGCACGTCCTGACTGGGTAATTGACCAAGTATTCGATTTATTCGATAACTTAGGCGGTACTGACGAACAGTTAGACTTCCCGGTTGTATATGCATCTGGTCTTCGTGGTGTAGCGGGTCCTTCTCCTGAAGAACTTGCTGACGACATGACGCCGTTGTTCCAAACAATCGTAGACATCGTTGAACCACCAGCAGTTGACGTTGATGGTCCATTCCAAATGCAAGTGTCTTCACTTGACTATA
Organism: Acinetobacter sp. UBA3461; assembly: GCF_002381195.1. Taxonomy (NCBI): domain Bacteria; kingdom Pseudomonadati; phylum Pseudomonadota; class Gammaproteobacteria; order Moraxellales; family Moraxellaceae; genus Acinetobacter; species Acinetobacter sp. UBA3461. The sequence goes on from NZ_DFRO01000017.1 coordinate 42,955, forward strand.
ACAGCTTCGTAGGTGTAATCGGTGTTGGTCGTATCCAACGTGGTTCAGTGAAATTAAACACGCCTGTGACTGTGATCGACAAAGAAGGCAACACTCGTAACGGCCGTATCTTGAAAATCATGGGTTACCATGGTTTAGAGCGTGTTGATGTTGAATCTGCTCAAGCAGGCGACATCGTTTGTATCACTGGTATTGATGCACTAAACATTTCTGACACAATCTGTGATCCGAAAGCAGTTGAAGCACTTCCAGCACTTTCTGTAGACGAGCCTACAGTGTCTATGACCTTCCAGGTCAACAACTCACCGTTTGCTGGTAAAGAAGGTAAATTTGTAACTTCACGTAATATCCGTGAACGTCTTGACCGCGAATTGATCCACAACGTAGCACTTCGTGTTGAAGACACTGACAGTCCAGACCGTTTTAAAGTATCTGGTCGTGGTGAGCTTCACCTTTCAGTTTTAATTGAAAACATGCGTCGTGAAGGCTTCGAAATGGGCGTGTCTCGTCCACAAGTCATCATCAAGGAAATTGATGGTGAAAAACAAGAGCCATATGAAAACGTAACGTTTGACGTTGAAGAGCAGCACCAAGGCGCTGTAATGGAGCAAATGGGTCACCGTAAAGGCGAAATGACCAATATGGAAGTTGACGGTAAAGGCCGTATCCGTATTGAAGCAACTGTACCTTCACGTGGCTTGATCGGTTTCCGTTCAGAATTCCTGACCATGACTTCTGGTACGGGTATCATGACGTCTAGCTTCTCGCATTATGGTCCAATGAAACAAGGTACTGTTGCGAAACGTCAAAATGGTGTACTGATTTCTATGGTTCAAGGTACTTGCCTGGGCTATGCATTGTTTACGCTGCAAGACCGTGGTCGTCTATTCGCTAAACCACAGTTAGAAGTTTATGAAGGCATGATCGTGGGTATTAACTCACGTTCTGATGACATGGTTGTTAACCCAACTAAAGCAAAACAGTTAACCAACGTACGTGCCTCTGGTACTGATGATGCGTTAACACTTGTTCCTGCAATTGAATACACGCTAGAACAAGCGCTTGAATTCATTGAAGATGACGAGCTCGTTGAAGTAACACCGAAGTCAATCCGTATCCGTAAGCGTTACCTGACTGAAAACGAACGTAAGCGTAACCGTGCTAAATAAGTTCGATTACTAATAGTTTAAAAAACCGCTGACATTGTTCAGCGGTTTTTTTATATACCTAGATAAGGTTGGACAAGATTACATAAACCTGATCAATTAGGCTTAAATAGAAATATATAACTCCTGTATAATCTATCGCAAAATTGAAAATTGTATAAGAAACAGGTGACTTTATGAGTATTATTCAAGAATTTAAGGAATTTGCGGTTAAGGGCAATGTCATGGATCTCGCAGTCGGTGTGATCATTGGTGGCGCCTTCGGTAAGATTATTGACTCGATGGTAAAAGATGTCATCATGCCTTTAGTGAGCTGGGTTCTAGGTGGTGATGTCGACTATTCCAACTGGTTTGTTGTATTAGGAGATAATCCAAACAATATAAGCAACCTGGCTGCTGCACAGGCAGCGGGTCTGAATGTCCTTGCTTATGGTAATTTCCTGACGATTTTAATTAACTTCCTGTTATTGGCATGGGTCGTATTCTGGTTAGTAAAACTAATGAACAAACTGCGTCGTAAACAAGAGGTAGCTCCAGAGCCAGCAGCAACACCGGAAGATGTTGCATTATTACGTGAAATTCGTGATGAGTTAAAAAAACGACCTGAATCTTAAGCTTTCTTGATCAAAAAACGGCGCTTCTCGCGCCGTTTTTTATTTCTTAACCTCTCCCTAAAAGAAGAGGGGAAGTCCCCTTTACTTATAGAGGAATTTAGGGGGATTAAAAATCCATTCGGAACTTGATTTCTAGCAAATGAAAACCAAACTGACTTTTCACTGGTCCATGCAAAACACGTTCTGCAGCAGTAAAAACCAGTTTATCAATCACTGGGACCAGCTGACCTTTTTTCACTTCACCCAGTTCACCACCGCGTTTAGCTGAATTACAGGTCGAATATTGTTTAGCGATCTTGGCAAAATCTGCACCTGCTAGAATCTTTTTCTTGAGCTGTTCGGCAGTTTCTTTATCTTTGACCAGAATATGACGGACGATTGCAGTCTTCATTAGTTTTTACCTCGTACAGCTGCTACACGTTTGCTGGAAAGCTTTACCTTCTTTAGCGGCTGGCATTCAGGACAGTAGACAGATGCACGTTGTCCTAATTTGATATTTTCCAGCGTGGTTTCACAGTTCACGCACATTTCCCCAGCACGGCCATAAGCCAGCAGCGTTTGCTGGAAATAGCCATTTTCTCCCATGGCATTGGTATAATCGCGTAAGGTTGAGCCACCCAGATCAATCGCCTGTTTTAAAATGCGCTTAATTTCAATGACCAGCTTTTCAATCTGCTCAAAACTCAATGTAGAGGCAGGTTGTGCAGGATGAATGCCCATATTGAATAGGCTTTCGGTTGCATAAATATTGCCTACACCAACGACAACATGGTTATCCATAATTGCAACTTTGGTGCCAACATTTTTATTTTTTAATTTTTCAAATAGATATTCAGCATTAAAACTATCACTGAGTGGCTCTGGCCCAAGTGTATCAATCAGCTTGCTTTGAGACTGTGCATCTAACCACAGGATGCAGCCGAAACGGCGTGGGTCATGATAGCGCAGCTGGATATCTTCAAACTGAATAATCAGATGATCATGCTTACGCAATTCTTCACTGGCCTCACATAAGCGAAAACTGCCTGACATGCCTAAATGCCATAGCATCGTATCCTGTTCAAATTGCGCTAGAATATATTTGGAACGACGTGTCAGTTGAATCAGGCGTTGTCCTTGCAGACGAGCAAT
>NZ_DFRO01000017.1:46038-46161 GCF_002381195.1 Acinetobacter sp. UBA3461
TTGTCCTTGCAGACGAGCAATATCCTCAGGAATCGGCCAGCGTAAGCTTGACTGACGCACCTCCACGTATAGAACTTTCTGATCAAGGAGAGGCAGGAGACTGGTTTTGGTGGTTTCAACTTC